>NZ_NCTH01000010.1:0-187363 GCF_002105475.1 Vibrio sp. ArtGut-C1
TTTTTTATGGACATCTGAGTTGTTGATTATTGTGAGTAATCGACTGGATAGTAAAGGTTTTTTTAGTTGTCTACATAGGTTGGATATCTGACGTGTAAGCGAGCTTGCATGACCTTCATGATGTATTCACGGTTATCGTGCATGGTCAGCATAAGTATTTTGCTCTCTGGTCGCTCTTCTTTAATTACCCCAGTCGCTTCAATACCGTTCATTATCGGCATGCTAATGTCCATCAAGATGACATCAGGCTGAAGGTGCTTTGCGACTTCTATCGCTTCCAGCCCATTGCTTGCCGTACCGACCACTTCAATGTCAGGCTCTAACTCCAAGCGAGCCATGAAGCCATCTAAGACCACTTGATGATCATCAACAATCACCACACTAATCGGTTTATCCATAAACTAATTCATCCAAATTAAGCAGCACGGTAATCTCTGTTCCTAAACCAAGCTCACTCATCAGTTCAAACTCACCACCAATGAACTCTACACGCTCTTGCATGTTCCTTAACCCAATCCCTTGTTGGTGCACTGCTTGATTAATCACAAAGCCAACACCGTCGTCACGTATGAGTAATTGCAGCATATTGCCCATTTTTTGCAAAGTAACCGTCACTTTTTTCGCTCTTGCGTGTTTTTCGATGTTGTTCAAAGACTCTTGAGCAACACGATACAAGGTCGTCGCGACTTCCGACGTCAGTTTGTACTGCTGAGTATCAAAATTACTTTCTATATCAATCCCAGAGTGAGAGTGAAAGTCTTGCAGTAAAGTGGTCAGTGCCGCCTCTAAGCCGATATCATCAAGGGCGCTAGGGCGAAGTTGATGAGAAATATGCCTTACTTCATTTATCGCGGTGACCAATGAGCGTTGCGATTTATCTAAGTGGGATTTGAGTTTTTCGTCTTCCAGTCTATGACTCATTAAATCCAAATGACATTTACTAGAAACTAACAACTGGTTGATTCCATCATGCAACTCTCTCGCTAGATGCTTTTTCTCATCCTCTTGAAACATGACGGTTTTATGCGCCAACTCTTTAAGGTTTTTATCAGCAAGACGGTGTTCATGCAGATTGATCGCTAAAGTGAGAACGATAATTACAGCAACGGTCACCGCTAAGATCACGACGACCGAGAAAAAAGTCGTTTCGATATTTTTGTTCACCGCAGCACGCATATTGGCGACTTCTTGACTGACGTCCTCAATATAGAGCCCTGTCCCTATCATCCATTCCCACTTATCGAGCCATGCGGCGTAGCTAAGCTTTGGGACGACCTCACCCGTAGATGGCTTTTGCCACAGGTACTGATGAAATCCACCACCTGATTGAGCTTGATACAACAAAGCTTCGATTAGACGATCGCCATTCTCGTCTTCAAGATAGAGTAAGTTCTCCCCGACTAGCTCTGGGAGAACAGGATGTACAAGGTTGGTACCGTATTTATCGTAAGCGAAAAAGTAGCCGTCTGCTCCGTAGCTTAAACGGTTTAAAATCGCTTTCACGCGTGTTTTAGCAACGCCCTCTTCTAAGGTTGGATCGTTGTAGATATAAGAAATGGAGTCAAAGGCGACGTCGACCGTATCTTTCAACGCCGCCTCTTTTGATTGGATCAGGTTTTGATGAAAGATCTCTACCTCTCTTTTGCCAAGAGTCTTGGTTTGATAGATAGAAATCCAACTGATACTCGCTGACACCAATACCACGGGTATCAATGTCAGCAGAATTAACTTTGCTTTGAGAGGCATCCCTTTCCTCCATGAAACGCTGCTTTACAGCTCACTATCTTAGCAGCACAAATAACTCGACTTCGTCCGCCTAGACATAAATAGCAGCTTAACAACTTGCCTCAAAAGGTAAAAACTCTCAGTTCACAAAATCTCTTTTATTATCGAGTGTTCAACTCATGCCATAAAAGCCAGGGAAGAACAGCAAAGAAGCCAACACGACAATTTGAATCGCGATAAACGGCATCACACCTTTGTAAATATCTCGCGTAGTGACACCTGCAGGTGCGACGCCTTTTAGATAGAACAAACTAAAACCAAATGGCGGTGTTAGGAATGATGTCTGTAAGTTCATTGCGATAAGAATCGCAAACCACGTCATGTTGATACCCATCAACTCAGCGACCGGCGCAATAATTGGCACGATGATAAAGCAGATTTCAACGAAATCGATAAAGAAGCCTAAAACCAGAATCACCACCATGGTAATGATGAGGAAGCCCCACTTTTCTCCAGGCAATTCTAACATCCACTCTTCGACTAGATAATCACCGCCGGTGTAGGTAAATGCCATTGAGAAGGCGGTTGCCCCTAGCAAAATAGCAAAGACCATTGCGGTTACTTTAACGGTTTCTTTCGATGCATCATAAATCATCGACCAACTAAACTGCTTATACAGTAACGACAGAACTATCGCACCAGCGCCGCCCAGAGCCGCTGACTCTGTTGGCGTTGCAATCCCAGCAAAGATGGAGCCCAATACCACAATGATCAGTGCTAGTGGCGGTAAAACGGCTTTCAGCGCGGTGAACACTTCTTGCTTTCGACTAATCGACTCATCGCGCTCTATCGCCTGTGCGGCTTGAGGATTCAACTTCGCATAAATAAGAATGTAGATAACATAGGCGCCGACGAGCGTGATACCGGGCCAGATTGCAGCTTGGAATAAGTCCCCGACCGGAACACCGAGTACATCCCCTAACAAGATCAACACGATAGAAGGCGGGATAATTTGTCCCAAGGTACCAGACGCACAAATAGTCCCGCACGCCAAGCCTTTGTCGTAATTGTATTTAAGCATCACAGGCAGTGAGATCAGCCCCATCGCAACAACCGATGCGCCGACTACGCCCGTTGACGCGGCAAGTAATGCGCCAACTAATACTGTCGAAATAGCAATACCACCACGGACGCCGCCAAACAGACGTCCCATCGACTCAAGCAGTTGCTCTGCAAGCTTCGTCTTCTGAAGTACTAGTCCCATGAAGACAAACAATGGTACGGCCATTAGCACCGTATTTTCCATAATGGATTGAATACGATATGGCATGAAAGCAAACATCTCGATGCCTTCAGCCCAAACACCAAAAATCAGTGCAATACCGCCAAAAGTAAAGGCAACGGGGAATCCCAATAAAAGCGCAAAGAGCGCGACAAAAAACATCACTATACCGATCATAATGACTTCCTTTTACGACTTACCGTTATTACCGGCATAGATAAGATGAGGGTTAACAATCTTGTTGATCGAATGCAGCAGCAGTCCAATGCCACTAACTGCCATAAAGAAAAATGACAGCGGAATCATCGCCTTGATGATCCAACGATATGGCAATCCGCCTGGATCACCAGACGTCTCGCCTAGCGCGTAACTTTCTTTGGCGAAATCGACACCAAACCAAGCCACCAGTAGGCAAAAAGGGAATAAGAAAAATAGCGTGCCTATGATGTCGATGATGGATTGTGCTTTGTAAGATAAGCGTTCATAAAAAATGTCGACGCGAACATGGCCACCAGACTTAATCGCGTAAGGCACACCAAGCAGAAATACGGCGGAGAATAGATGCCATTCCATTTCTTGGAATGCAATGGATACATCGTTGAATACATATCGCATCACAACGTCGTAAACCACATTCACCAACAATAAAATAAACAGGATGCTGGACAACCATCCGAGAAAATCGCTAAAGCGGTTAAATAATCGCTCAATATAAATAAGACTTCTCATTCCGAACTCCGTGGAACGTTTGGATACGCTCCGCTATGGTGCGGAGCATTCATTATGAAGTTTTCTTGGGCTTCGTTCGCAGGCTAAACCTCTCGGCGTCGCCTGCGTCATAACGTTATTGTTGAGCTTGACTGTTTAAGTAAGCTCGGTGTGAAATGTCTGACCAAGGTCGAACTTGATTCATGTAGTTCGCTTGCGACTCTTGAATCTCTTTCGCCAAAGCATCTTTTTCTGCGTGCTCTTTCAACAAACGATCGTTTGCTTCTCGCAACGCAGCCACTACTTCAGGCGGGAAGTCTTTGACTTCAACATTTGGGTATTCAGATTTGATAGATGCCCAGTTTTTGCCACTTTCGTGTTTCGATTGCGTGTACATATCGTAAGCGGCGGTTTTCATTGCTACTTGTAAAATCGCTTTTAGATCATCAGGTAGACGGTTCCAAGTACGCTTATTAACAAGGAACTGAAGCTCAGTTGCTGGCTCATGCCAACCTGTGTAGTAGTATGGCGCGATTTTGTGGAAGCCCATGCGCAAGTCCAATGATGGACCAACCCACTCCAAGGCATCAATTGTGCGACGCTCTAGAGAGGTATATAGTTCACCAGGGGCGATATTCGTTGGTTTTGCACCTAGCTCTGCCAAGATCTCACCAGCAAAACCTGGGATACGCATTTTCAAACCCTGCAAATCCTCGACGGACTTGATCTCTCTCTGGAACCACCCGCCCATCTGAGTATCGGTATTACCGCCAGGGAAAGACATCAAATTATGTGGAGAGTACACCTTCTCCATCAGCTCCATACCACCGCCGTAGTAAAACCACGCATACTGCTCAGTTGGTAACATACCGAAAGGCATAGAAGTGAAGTAAAGTGTGTTTGGAACCTTGCCCTTCCAGTAGTAAGACGCCGAGTGGCCCATGTCGTATTGGCCAGACTTAACCATATCAAACACCCCAAAAGGCGCTTTGTGCTTGTTTGCGGAATCAATACGGATTTGTAGACGCCCGTTGGACATCTCCTCTGCCATTTTTGCCATGTTTTTTGTCGCATCACCAAAAATCGGGAAGTTAGGTCCCCAAGTTTCAGCAAGCTTTAAACGATAGACTTTTTCAGCAGCATTTGCAGAAGTCACAACGAATGTCATCGCGGCAACGACAGCGGTTGTTTTGAGCACTCGTTTTAAAGATTTTTGGATTAGACTCATCGTTCACGTCCTTTATCACCAAGGTTATTGTTGTCATCCATTTCATTAGGATTGGCTGTATTCGGTATAAAAGATGTAACAATGTTGTCGAATGCGAAATGGGCATGAACACGGAAGCGAGTAATTCATCAATAAGACATTAGCCTTAAGTATTACGTATAACTACGTAGGACAGCTGTTATACAACAAGTTTAACCATCATAAAATTAATGAGTTACTTTTCCCTTAACGATGTAAAAAGAAAAATGATACGTACGTACTTCTCTGCCAAAAAATTTACATAGTATTTAAGAAAATGTGACAAAGCACTTATTGGCAGCGTTAAAATCAATACCTAATGGATTACTTTCAATACGAAGATAAAAAAATACCCCGGCATTGGCCGAGGTATTCAATCTAGAACGGTAGCGGTAATTAAACTGCTTTGTAGATAACTTTGTTACCTGCTAACTGCTCTTTTTGAACTAGGTTTTCTTCAAGAAGCTTCTTCAGTGCGCCAGTAGCCCATGATGCCGCTTTAGTATCTTCTTGACCTGCAGCTAGACCAATGCCTTTAGGGTTAATACCTTCAGCATTTGCTACAACGATGTCTAATACTTGTTGTTGCTTAGGAGTAAGGGCAACATCAACTGTTTTCACTGCAGCTACTTTTTTCTCAGCTACTACTTTCTCCGCAACAGCTTTTTCAGCAACAGAAGGTGCTACTGCTTTTTCGGCAACAGGCTTCACTGCTTTAGGTGCTGCAGCTAAGTTTGCTACTGTCGCTTTAATG
Source organism: Vibrio sp. ArtGut-C1 (assembly GCF_002105475.1). NCBI lineage: Bacteria > Pseudomonadati > Pseudomonadota > Gammaproteobacteria > Vibrionales > Vibrionaceae > Vibrio > Vibrio sp. ArtGut-C1. Next base: position 5,716 of record NZ_NCTH01000010.1, read on the forward strand.
CGTTTTTGCAGTTTCATCTGCACTTTACGCTTATGAGCAAGTCTCATTGAATATTTCTCCAGTTCACTGCATCTCAGCAGGGATGAAAATTTGAAGCGCGTTTTATACCAAAATTCACAAGCAATTTGTAGGTTTTAGCGGCGAAACGCGATGAAAAATGCGCTCAAAGCATAGAACGTCTACTATTTAATCAGATATTTTATGAACGGATTTATTGAATACTGGGTATAAAAACAGAGGTTTCTTTTATTTCAAATGCAAGTCAATGCACATTTAGTCATCCACGCATTTTTGATCAAGTATTCGATGAGGTTATAAGCATGGAAACGCTGCACCTAACAAATTCACATTTCAAACCCGACTCCCCTATCAACAGAATACTTTTGTTGCTCGTTGCACTGATAACCCTGTTTTTGGTTGTCATTTCTCCGGGATGGAAGCAAGCCATGTTGTCGGTCATTTTGATGTCTGCAATTGTTGGTTTCGCCATCTTGATGATCAAAAAAAGCCAAGTCACTTTTACGCTGACAGCTTCTCACTTCCAACAACATCTTTTTAAAGGCGGATGGGTCGTCCGATGGCGAAATATTGAGTCAATAGGGATTTGTAGCTACCAGCAGGAAGGGTGGCATCAGCCGCTACCTTGGATTGGTATTCGTCTAAAACACTACTCACCTTATTTGGATTCGATCTGCCCTCGTATAGCGACAGAAATTCTCCTTAGCCAACGCGCACTACTTTATTTAGGTGCGAAGCAGAATCAGTGTGAAGAAAAGTTTGAAGATATGGTGCTTGATCCTAAGCCATACATAAACAGCAATGGGATTGAGTATAAAGGCTTACTGGCGATGCTCGCCAACCGTATGAAATATCAAAGAGGATTTTACGGCTACGATCTGTTTATATCAGCCAGTGACCTAGATCGTGAAGCAGAGGATTTTGTGGGACTGACTCGGCGATACTTAGCTGCCGCCGAGCCAGAATAATGCTTAGTACACGCGCTTTTAGTAAAGCGGCATCTCGTCAGCAACGAACGGGTTAGTTTTACGCTCGTGACCGAAAGTCGATTGAGGGCCGTGACCTGGGACAAACGTGACATCATTGCCTAAAGGCCACAATTTCTCTTTGATAGAGCTAATCAAGGTATTGAAATCACCTTGTGGGAAGTCAGTTCGGCCAATGCTACCGTTAAACAATACGTCGCCCACAAACGCCAATCGCGCTTCTTCACTATAAAGAACAACGTGACCAGGGGTATGACCTGGTGTGTGGAATACCTTTAATACTTGATTACCAAACGTGACAGTGTCACCCTCATTTAACCATTGATGCGGTTCAAAGGCTTCAGTCAATGGGAAACCAAACATTTGGCTTTGCCCTTCTAGACCTTGTAGCCAAAAATTATCCGCTTTATGAGGACCAATGATCTCAATACCACCAAGCATTGCAGCCAGCGGCTCTGTTCCGCCAACATGATCTAGGTGACCATGAGTTAGCACCAAGTTGACGATCTCGATGCCAAGCTCTTTAATGAGCATAGCAAGTTGCTTTTCGTCACCGCCTGGGTCAATAACGATGCCTTTCATCGTTTCATCACACCACACGATAGAACAGTTTTGAGAAAAAGATGTCACTGGGACAACTTGGTATTTCATAGCCATAGAAAACCTATTACCAAACAAATTTGCGTTAAAACTGGCGCAACTATGACACTAACCCCATGCGACTTCAAGACCTGCTGAGGCTTGCTATTGACTTACCAAGAACGCACAGCACCTGTATCGATATGGACGAAGTTACTACTTGGATAATACCCAACACCACCAGCTTTCAAGCTAATTGCTGCATCGCGTACAGTAGACAATTTCACTCCATCAAGACGGAAGTCTATGGCCTTACCTTCCATATGAAGACTTTTCTTCGCCACTCCGCTAGCCCCTTTACGCAGGGACGCATTGGTCAAAGGCGAACGGTAACCAGAAATTACAATGACTTCTGCATCTGTACCGATCAGCTTTTGAATCTGGCTGATTTGATCGAACAAGCGTCGATCCATCGGATGAACTTCGTTTCGACGGTGATCACGACAAAACTCATTCAGCTTTTTTAGTTCATCATCAAGATAGCGTCTACCATCGAAATAGCATGTTTCGAGGAGCTCTCCAGTATTAAGGTTGTTCATCGCCAACTCACGTGGCTCGTCAGGGAATGAAGCCCATGAAATCGATGGCAAGGCAGATGCCAATACTACGCCACCAGCGGTCATTTTAAGGAAATCTCGGCGGGAAAAATTACGACTTACCATTTCAAAAAACAATGCTCAACAACTAAACAAGTCGCGGACATTACCCAAACACATTTGTCACGTCAAATGCATAAATCGCTCCACCCTAATTTTAAGATGTGGCGATTAACGCTTAATTATTGAACAAACAGAAGATTCTTAGTTTTGTAAATTTTACTTAAAGATTTCAACTACGGTGATCGTATTTATAGATATCATCTCGGTAGTAAAGTGTTCCCTCTTCTAGCCATGCGGTTTGATAAATAATGTGCACTTGGATGCGTTCTCCTAAAGGGACCGACGTGTTAGAGCGACGCGTACTTTCCCGTTTTTTCGCTAGGCGTTCTTCTAATCCCTGAGTTTTGAATAAGAGCTCCGCCAGTTGGTCGGCATGTTCAACGCGGACACACCCGGAACTGAATGCGCGTCTATCTCGTTCGAACAAGTTTTTACTTGGCGTATCATGCAAATAGATAGCTTGGGGGTTTGGCATATTAAACTTATACAATCCCAATGCATTGTGTAAGCCCGATGCCTGTCGCATACGATAAGGAAATGTTCTCGGATTCACCGTCGCCCAATTGATGGTTGTAGGGTCAATAATTTCGTTTGAAGTCCAAGACCGGATGATTTGAATATTGTGGTTAATCAAATACATCGGATTACGTTTCACTTTAGGAATGATGTCTTTCACCATTATGGTCCATGGCACATTCCATGTGGGGTTGAGAATGACGGAGTCAAGAGTCCCCGACATGATTGGTGTTTTTCTTGAGGCTCTGCCAACCACAACTTTAGACTCGAACAACGGTTGACCATCGTGCCAATACGTTACTTCGTATCCAGGTACATTTACAAAGACAACATTATCTCTGTCTTTGGACCAAATCCTTGAACGTTCTGAGTTCAGCGCCAATAGATGCAATCGTTCTTGAGGAGAAAAGTTGATCCATCGAATGGTATTCGGGCCAATCACCCCGTCCTCTTTCAAGCCATGAATACGCTGAAACTCTTTCACCGCTAACTCTAATTCTTCATCATACTGTTGGGTCGTGATATCTAAATACGATACATCCACACCAACCACTTCCATACGCTCAATCAGAAGCGGTTTATTTTCTAATTGGTCACCAACACGGGCGAGGCCCGTTTGTTCATAGAGTGGGTATTGATACTGAGCATGCTCGGATAAAGAGGAGTAAGCGGAATAAAAAGCTTCGTCCGTTTGTAAAGGAGAACGAAGACTTGCTAAGAATTGACCAAGTTTGCCAACCGTAATTTCGTTACTCAGTACGGACAAAGTATCGATGCTAGGAGCAGGTAAAATCACGTGGGCTTTGTTAGCAAATAACCAATTGATACCTTCTTCAGGGAGCTGCTCGAGATAGCTGAGATACATCAACAGTGAATCTGTCATCACCAAATCAAAGTCGAGGTTATCTCCCTGCCATCGAACTTGGTTTATACGATGGAGTTGATTCTCGAATTCGTCCGTGACGCCAGCAAGAGCAAGCAAGTTTACTTGAAAAAGAAACTGCTCAATATCGCTTTCATTTTCCCAGTTCAAACGGTAATTGGTACTTTGATAAAGCTGGTCAATCACCTCTGGATAATGGATCATTTTTTCGACAGACAGCTTTTGTACCGCTCCCTCTTGCTCTGTTTGTGCAGAAGCTTCGAGAGAAACGACGGTAGAAAAGCTGAAAAACGGCACCATAAGTGCCGTCATGATTAAAACCCTAGCAAACACTGAAACGATCCTTGCGCTACTTGCCATAATGAAAAGTATGGCAAATATCTCACAGCTTGCAGGTTTAAAATTAAGAATCTGATGTCGAAATTAACATCAAGTTTCTTTATCTATTTGGGTTCAAACAATCTTTGACCAATGGTTATCCCATTGAACACCACTAAAAGAAGCGCTTTTATGTGTTGTTGGCCTTTGCTCAACCACTTTGCCAGCACCAGAGCTGACCCTGAATTCCTTTCCATACGTCACCACTCCCGATGCATCTGGCAAAGCACTTAACTCAACCAACTTCCCTGTAGCTTTGGACCATATCCCATAACAACTGCCCGGAGGAGAAGTCGCAAGGATCCATTCATCCGTCGCCGCGATACTCGCGACATAGTGATTAAATCTCGCCCACTCTTCGGGTTCCGCATGCAAAGATTGCATCACGCCTCCACGAGTGTGCATCGCAAGTAAAGCTGGGTATTCATCCGGCTCTCCACGATATTGCTGACCACACAGTACCGTCTCTGCACCATCATGCGCTAAATGACGGATGCTCAACTTATGATCTGGTAAAGAGACTTGATCCAACAGCTCACCTTCTTGTGAAAGGTAACTCAGGCTTGGTCTCATGCTATCAAGATTGAGCGGTTCACGCCCGTTGGTGTGTACGCCACCGACGCCAATCGCTAATGCGCCATCAGGCATCATGATCACTTCATGAGGACCTAGACCAAAACCCGTTAACTCATCGATTTTTTGATATTGCTTCTGCACATCATAAACACCAATGATCCCACGGCTTGTGCCCCTTTCCCCTTCTGTAGCAAATAGCAACGTGCCATCATGGGAGTAAACACCATGACCATAGAAATGGCGATCCGGTTTTGCTAGCTGCAGCTTGATCATCTGCTCAGAGCGATAATCAAACACCATGAAGAAAGTTCCTGGTCGACGACCAAAGACCACAGCGTGACCTTGTGGGTTGGTCGCCACACCATGACCACGCTCAGGAATCGGCAACGAAGATAGCGGCATACCATGCTCATCGGCCACTACCGCTGCGTATTTATCTCGGCCGATGATTGAGCAGCCAATCAACGCTGGTTGACGTGAACGTGTTGAAGCACAACCAAATGGCATCATAGGTGCGGCCGCGCCAAAGAGTGCGGCTTTCAGTAAGGTTCGGCGGGTTTGATCAGTCACCATCGGTTGCATTAAATCCTATAACCACGCCAAGCTCGATCGCCACCTCTTCATGGATCAAGTACTTCAATTGCTCTAGCTTATTATATTGAGCGAGTACCATGCGGTAGCCTTCTTTACTTTGTAAAGCCGTGAACAAACTCTTATCTTCCGGCCATGTTTCCAACGCCATTTCAAACTGGTGAACAACACGGTCTGCGAGACCTGCATGGCCTTGCTCTCTTAGTAGAGTATCTAGACCATTACCGTTGGCAAGATACAGCGCTTCCATTGCTTCAAGGTTTGCTTTTAAGTTTGAAAGCGACGTCTCTGAACGCCAAGATTCAGAAAAGTAAGGACGAGGCTGACCAATTTTAGCTAACGGTCTGCTCAGCTTTTTCATGCTGTAGTCAAGCTGATTAGAGAGCAGCGAAATGTACTCGGATTTCCATTCCGTCATCTCTAACGACTTCCAAGGATTTTGTGCCCAAGAATCTGCGATGATCTGCGCTTTGTTCTCTAGGTTTTCAGCAATTGCAACACCTGTCGCACAGGTATTGCTGTTGCTAGATAAGGTCGACGCTTTATCGTAAAGCAGCCATTCTAGTGCACCTAGGCCTTGCACAGTAACACTTTGCGTGGAGATCTTTTCCGCACTCCAAACTTGGTCAGATTTCGTCAGCACAGACATTTTTCGGCCGGTGGTGTTCTTTTTATCTGGCCAAAACTGGACATTCCAACTTTGCTCCAACGCCGTAGCAGGGCCACGCTCTTGACCTTGTAATGCCATCCACGTCAGCATAGTTTGGTGCCATTGCTGTTTTACTTGCGCATCATCTTTCGTCTCTGATGTGCAGTAATCCGCGAAGCTTTGTTCAAGTTCTGTGGTTTGCGCTAAAAACGTCTGCGCAGATTGAAACTCAACTTCGTAGACCGCTTGAGAAATATGACTTGTACTCTCAGGCTTGGCAGAGCTCGAACCGACTGTCGATTGGCAACCAACCAAACTTAACGTTGCGGCAATCGCACTCACTAACAGTGTTTTTTTCATGGTTGCTTCCTTATAAAGAATTCAGAAACGCAATCAATGCGTCACGTTCTTTTTTATTCAGTGCTAAGACGTTTTGTTTCGCCGTTTCCGCTTCACCGCCGTGCCACAGTACCGCTTCCATCAGATTACGGGCGCGGCCATCATGTAAGAAGTAAGTATGCCCGTTTACTTCTTCGGTATAACCAATGCCCCATAGGGGTGCCGTTCGCCATTCACGGCCGTTTGCTAAGTACTCAGGACGGTTATCGGCTAAACCTTCACCCATATCGTGCAGAAGCATGTCTGTATATGGATGGATAAGCTGCTCAGAAAGCGCTGGTAACTCTGGTCGCTTCGCCGTTTTGACACTGGTCTTATGGCAGCTTTCACAGCCAGCTGCAGCAAAGATTTTCTGACCGAGTTTCACGCTAGGATCGTTAATATTTCGGCGAATAGGTACGGCTAAGTGCTGGCTGTAAAACTCAACGAAGTCGAGAATATTTTCACTCACTTCTGGTTTGCCGCCATTTGGCATGTCGTCACAAATACTTTGTTTCGAGGTACAGTTTTCATTGGGGAATAAATGGCTCGTCAGACCCACATCACCATTGAATGCTGCTGCATTTTGCTGCATTAACGTCGGTTGCCCGGCTTTCCAGCCAAAACGACCAATCGAGAAGTCGTCCTTCTCAATATCCCAAACCTTGTTTACTTTACCTGAGATACCGTCTTTATTTGCATCTTGTGCATCAGCCCATGCAAGTAGCGTTTCGTCAGGAATACTCTCTAACAAACCAAGGCCGATCATTGGCGGTGCAACACGCGCTGAAAATTCTGTATCAGGGTGCATATCGCCGTAACCTAGATCGGTAATATTCAAATGAGGTTTTCTTAGTGTCACCGTCGCGCCGTCTTTAAACTTCACTGGCACATCGGTGTACGTGATTTCGATTTTTCCTTCTGGCGTTTGATCTTGCAGGGCAAAGTCTTGGAGCTGGCCGCCATAAGTCGGCTCAGGTATAACGCCGTCTATGATGTACGCTGTTTTTTGTTCTGACGTCATCGCAGGGATGCTCAAACGCACTAACATGGACACCGCATGCAAATCATTTTGCTCTGGAGGATGACCACGACCATCTTTGATGTGGCAGTTTTGACAACCATTTGTATTGAAAAGAGGTCCCAAACCATCTCTGGCATCGGTAGACGCTGGCGCTTGTACCCAAGGGTTGCGGAAAAAACTATTGCCCACGCTAAAATCAAGACGTTTACTCATAGGAAGGTTCGCGGCAGGAAGAGAATACGCGTTGGCGCCTTCTTTTTTGACGCTCGTTTGTCCACCAGATTTCACATCATACGCGATAGCAGTAGAAGAAAAGATCACGGCCAAGGCCGAAATTAAGTAAGGCTTCATATCATTGCTCTAAAACACAACAAGAGGGGTGGGATAACAGCGAGTTAAAACGGTAAAGGGCTCAAACGAGCCCTTTCAATTATTTTTTGTACTTTGATTAAAACTCGTGGTCAGCAGTATCAGGGCTTAGGCTATCAATGCCAATGATACCCGCAGCACGCTCAATTGAACCGGTTTGAGCAACCAATGACATGATGGTGTCATTCACTAACGTGTTGCCTTGTGCATTACCCGCTGCAATTAACTGGTCGAAGTGTTGGTTGTTCTTCTCCGCAGACGTAACCAATTTACCAACTTGATTACGCGTAACATCAAACTGCTTCTGGATCTCTTTAGCTGCTTGTTTGTCTTTTTGAGCCACTAGGTCAGCAATACTCGGACCAGAAAGTAATGTGCCGTCTTCACGCTTGTAAAGACCTGTGTAAACGTTATAGATGCCCTGCTCGTTGTAGTAATGAGAGTTGTGCGTATTGTCTGAGAAACAATCGTGCTCATCTTCTGTCGAGTTTGCTTCCAACGCCACCTTCATGCGCTCACCAGCAAGCTCACCTAAAGACAATGAACCCATACCGAACAACATTTTACGTAGGCCATTATCCGCAGAATCATTAAGAAGCGTTTCACGGTAGTTGCCTTTCACTTCCGCAGACCACTGTTTTTCCATCCACTCAAGATCTTGAACCAGTAGATCGGCTGCCGCTTTTAAGTACTCACCACGACGGTCACAGTGACCATTCGTACACTCAGGACCGACAACGAAGTCTGTGTAAGCGCGCTGACCTGCGCCTGCGTTTGTGCCGTTTAGGTCTTGACCCCAAAGTAAGAATTCAATCGCGTGGTAACCTGACGCAACGTTTGCCTCAGAACCACCTACTTCGTTGAGATCCGCTAGCAATTCTGGAGTAATTTTTGCAACGTCTAGTTTAGAAGCACCAATCTGTAAACTGGTGTTTGCGATGATGTTTGCAGCTGCGCCTTCGTTACCGAGTTCATATTGGTAATCTGTCGCCACGTAGTCAATTAGGCCTTCATCAAGTGGCCATGCATTTAACTGCCCTTCCCAGTCATCAACAATCGCGTTACCAAAACGGAATACTTCAGATTGTTGGTACGGAACGCGAGAGTCTAGCCACGCTTGTTTTACTTCTTCAAGCTTATCCGCTGATGGCGATTTTAGGAATTCGTCGATTTTTACGTCGAGCGTTTTCGCCGTTGTCACTGAGTCAGCAAAGACTGCATGTGCAACGTCTGCATAATGTTCAACGACTTGTTGTTTCGTTACTTGGGCAGCAACGGTAGAACCACTGGCAATGAGGAGTGATGCAGCAATAGATTGGACTAAAACTGTTTTTGCATTCATCTGAAGCATCCTTGTTGAGCAATTTATTTGTTTTATTCGTAGTGCTAATTATTCTTATTTGCACTATTAGTCACGAGATAATACAAATTTACAATTTATTTTCAACTCTAGATACAAAAAAAGCCTCATCATTGTGAGGCTTTTAACATGCAAAACTGATAATTTAATAAATAAAATCAGAATTTTAGATTGTGCTTACCATGAGAAACTTTTGCTTTTAGGTAGCTTTCATTACCATCTTTAATATGTGCAGAGGTATTGACAACCTCAACAATCTCGATGCCGTATTCTGCTAATTCACGGATTTTCTTAGGGTTGTTGGTCACAAGGCGAATTTTACTTACACCTAATGCTTCGAGCATTTGCGCTGCTTCAGTGAAATCACGAAGGTCATCGTCAAAGCCCAAATGGTTGTTTGCTTCATAGGTATTCATACCTTGGCTTTGCAAACGGTACGCATCAATCTTGTTGTATAGACCAATACCACGACCTTCCTGACGTAGGTACAAAATAATACCGCCAGATTCGCCCATGCGTTGAATGGTTTCTTCTAATTGCTCGCCGCAATCACAACGGGATGAGTGAAAAACATCACCAGTAAGACATTCTGAATGCATACGCACCAAAGGCGTTTCTTGCGTTTGATCCGCTTGCCTAAAGATAACTGCTACATGCTCTTTATCTGTCTTCAGGCCACGAAAAGACAGGATTTCAGCATCGATATTACTTTTAGCCCCGACTTTAAAATCTACTCTGGCACGTACTTCCGCCATATCTATACTCACTCGATTTATTGCTTGATGCGCTTGATGCGTTTTCGTTATTGCATTCATGGGATTCACTCATTGCTCTTCAACTATGGGGATTGATACCGCATTTTTCAATATAGAGATCACAATTGAGAGCAGTTATCCCCTAAAGACAGCCAAAGAGAACAACTCCCCGCGCTGACGAATTGTTATAGTATAACAATTTTGAAAAACTACAATAAAAAACCCCAGACAAATTTTGTCTGGGGTTGATAATGAGTTGTATGTAGGGGTGATGATTTAATGTGTTTGGCTACGTTTCCAAACCGTAAGCTCTATCCATACCGCTTCGAGTTCTTGAATTTCTTCTTCGGTTAATACGGCAAGAGACGATGTAACTTGAGGCAGTTTCGAGGTTTGCAATGCACGAATCTGCGAATAAAAGTCTTTTTTTAACTGTAATATAACTGAATCCACTGCGTGCACCTACTTAGTTCTTTTATTACTCCTCCAGCTCAAATCGTTGATTTTCTTTATACTGGAATCTTCATAAATTCGGAAAAATGATAACATTCTGTTTGTTATCTGCACGATTTATTTCCCATAGTGGAATAGTGGTCACATTATTGACGCTTTATCATTTTGATCGAAAATAGGATAAAAAAGATCAAAAGTAATAGAGGAAAGATCCACAACGCTGCTGTCGAATAATTAAATGGTGGCTGATACAAAACGATATTCCCATATCTCTGAACCAAATAATCTTTTACCTCTTGATCCGTACTTCCTTCGTTTACCATCGAGTACACTTTCAATCTTAAATCTTTAGCGGCTTGTGCATTAGATTCAACAAGGTTTTGGTTTTGACATTGTGGGCATCGTAAAGCCTTAGCTAATGCATTTGCTCTTTGTTGCAGTTCAACGGAATGAAATTCAAACAGATCAACATGCTGCGTAATTTGCTCTGCTTTGACCCAAGAAGAACACAAAGAAAACAAAACAATAATGAAGTAAGCATATTTAAAGTGAGACATTAAAATACCCCGAAAATAACGAGTTCCATTTGTCTATTGTTAACTTACCTCTATATTTGATCAAAACATTGCCATTTTGATCAATTAAGTAAGTTTCAGGTGTTCCTATTACACCAAGTTCAACCGCCAGTTGCCCATTAGGATCGGATATAACTTCGGTATATGGATTGTGTGAAGAGCTCAAATAGCGTTTAGCCGCGCTCTCTTTATCTCGATAGTTAAGACCAACGATGGGCACATCTTGTCGAGCTAAGTTGAGCAAATCATCATGTTCTTGTTTACAAACCCCACACCAAGACGCCCAAACATTCAATAGCACATAACCTTGATTTTCTAGTACTGCATCAGTAATTCGATTGCCTGAAATAAGTGAGTAAGCGGTAAAATCCGGGATAGATAACACACGATTTTGTTGTATCTCCACGTTTGGTCTATCGGACAATGCCATTGTCGCGGTGACAACAAAAATCGCAACTAACAATATGAGAACGATCAGTTTAAGCGTATTTTTCGATCTCATTACCTTTTCCCCTTCGATTCGTCATACTCCCCAAAGCACTTATTACGATTAAAGCGCCACCAAACCATATCCACCAGATACCCGCCCGATATTGCACTTTAATTGCGTAGGCGCTGTTGTCGAGCTTGTCACCCAAAGTGATGTAGTAGTCTCCATGCCATAGTGATCGAATAGCGGGCTCGGTCATATTCATCACGCGCACAGGGTAATGCCGTTTCTCGGGTTGAAAGTTCAGCGCCTTACCGCTCTCCAAATAAAGATCAACACTCCCCTGTTCTGCGGTGTAGTTCGGCCCAACTAACCATTCAATCCCGTGGTAATCAACGGTGATACCCGCTTTTTGATACGAGCTACCAGGCCCTGCCCGTAAGTTGTATTCATACGAATAGTCACTATTAAATACTGCCCCGCTTGCAGCCAACGCAAAGCCAACATGAGCAAGAAACATAGGCATTAATTTGCTCTTGTTTTCTGCACAAAACAGCAATAGCACATGAGAAACCACTACCCACGTCGCTAATACCAGAGTAATCAAAGTCGTTATATGAAGCTCTTTAGTAGCAAAAACGAAAATAGCGCTAACCGCAATAACATGAATACCGACAAACCCAATGGTTTTAACGGCATGAGGACTGGCTCCTTTCGTCCACTTCAACACGGGCATAAAGGCGAGAAAGGTCAGAGCAAGTAATGTAAGGGGAAAAACGAGGCTGTTAAAGTAAGGTGCCCCAACGGATATATTACCCAAGCCAAGCAGTTGATAAAGCATTGGGTAAAAGGTACCGAGGAAAACAATCGCCATACAAACAACGAGAAGTCCAATAGCGATGTATACCATGTAGGCACGACTTATTAACGAATCGAGCGTAAAACGAGGAATATGTAGCCCTCGCATAATGAGCACACCAAAGGTGACAATCACCAAAATGCTGAGAACAGCAAGAAGTACTACACCTTTGGTTGGATCAACCGCAAACGCGTGTACTGAGGTTAATACACCCGATCTCACCACAAATGTGCCGAGAATACTCAAACTGAACGTCGCAAAAGCCAATGCGTAGGTGCTCCAAATTGCTCCTTTATTACGCTTCGACAACACACCGCTATGCAGTAGTGCGGTACCCATTAACCAAGGCAGCAAAGACGCGTTTTCTACCGGGTCCCAAAACCACCACCCGCCCCAACCTAACTCATTGTATGCCCACCAAGAACCGATCAAAATTCCAATTGTTAGCGTACCCCAAGCAAAGAAAGCGGCACTACGGGCAACACCATACCATTCATTTATAGGTCGTTTCGCTAATAACGCAGCTAAGGCGAACGCCAGTATCGCGGCATAACCAACGTAACCCAAATACAACAGCGGTGGATGAATAATAAGCCCGATATCTTGCAACATCGGATTGAGATCTCGTCCCTCCAACGCTAGTGTCTGAGCATACTCAAAAGGATTGGACGTGGTGAGGGTAAACCAAGCGAAAATAGCAATAAGTAAGTTCATGATACCCAAGCAATCGCCTGTATATTGAGTGCAAACTGGCGACTTGATAGCAATAAAAGACGCCCATAAGCTCAACGTAACCACCCAAAACAACATAGACCCTTGATGGCCGCCCCAAGCAGCTGCAATCTTAAACGCGATAGGTAACTGGCTGTTCGAGTGTGTAACCACATACTCAAGCGCAAAATTATCCTGAATAAAACAGACTATCAAAAGCGCCAAACAAACTAAGGAGGCTAAGCTGATAATATGAGACGTTGCGGTTTGGTGTGGCAACACTCCCTTCTTCCGCAGCGTAAAGCAAACCCAATGCAGCAGCGTCGCACATGTCGATGCGACAGCCACCAATATCAACAAAAAGAAACCGAGCTCAGCCTCCATTTTGCCTCCTTACACGATGGTCATTTGACCGGCATAGAGAATGAAAGTACGCAGCATGAGTACGCCAACCAAACTCAACGTTGTGACCGCAAAAACGTAACTTCCCCTATGACGAACTTCAGAAGGCGTCAACCAATTAAGAGTCAAAGGCGTTATCATGCCGATGAGCACCACCCCAACCCAGAACCACTGAGCCCAGAATCCACTCGAAATGGCATTCCAAGCCGCGGCTTCATTTTGCCCACCACTAAAGATAAGCCCAGTAAAGAAGGTCACTAGGACAAACAGCTCAAACAGTACGACCGGACGCTCAAACCCGTGCACCCACGATACGCTAGGGCTGCTGGTCGACTCTTCAAACACCAAGATGCCGAACATCAAACATGCTGCTGCGCCAGATGACAAACTAGAGAATAGGAATAAGATTGGCAGTACTGGATTGTTTAGCATTGGGTAAGTCTTCAATGCAGACAATAAAAAGCCGGTGTATGCCGCAAGCACGATGGCTAAGAAGCCCAAGAATAATTCAATTGCGTTGTTGGCTTTCCCCGCCTTAATCAAAATGCCATCAGCAAAATCCAGCAGTTTGCTTGGTAACTTCCCTTCACAAAAGCTGATGATTTGATGGCGGAAGATAACGCCGATCCAAACAAACAGCACTAGCATGTACACTTGGAACAAGATCACGCCCATCGACATTACCGACGTTGGGTTGTAGTAGATCATGATCTTCCAAAACTCTAAAGGCTTGGTTAAATGGAAAATCAAAATTACCAACCCAGCAATGATGCCAAATGGTGCGAGCCAAGCCATCGCTTTCATGATGCCGTTGTTTGCGGGATCACCTTCAATCACTTTGCGTTTTAAATAGATAGAAATCATCACCGCACCTGCTGACATCCCTGCGAGGAATAAGTAAATCGCAATAATCCAATCCCAGACTAACGAGTCAAAGTGGAATGCACTTTCGAAGCCGTTCATGATGACACCTCCCCTTTGCTATGCGGAATTTTGTACAGTTTAGGCTTCGTACCTAAATGCGATTTATCGCGATAGACAACATGGCTTTCAATGGCTTTGCTCACCTCACTAGTTGGGTCATTCAAATCACCAAAAATGAGAGCTTTTGTTGGGCAAGATTCCACGCAAGCTGGCTGCTTACCTTGTGCTAGATTGGTATCACGGCAGAAGTTACATTTATCCGCAGAGTGATCGACTGGATTAAAGAAACGCACTTGGTAAGGGCAAGCCGCTAAGCAATAACCACATCCGACACATTTCTCTTTGTGTACATCCACAATGCCCGTCGCTTCATCTTTGTATGCTGCGCCTGTTGGGCATACGTACACACATGGTGGGTTATCGCAATGCTGACAGGATTCGCGAGTAAACTGGTATTCCACATCTGGGAATTCGCCAATCGGTTCACTGCGATGAATTTTAAGTCGCGTCACGCCTTCAGGGACTTTATTTACTTCGCGACAAGCATCGGTACAAGCGGTACAGCCAATGCAGGCATTTTCATCATGAACCATACCCATGCGCTTCGCTTGTTCACTGTTGCTGGCATAAAGAGAGGAGCTAACAACGGAAGTGCCTGCAACGCCTGTAGTTAAAATCAACGCGCCGCTACCGGCTAGAAAGTTTCTTCTCGAACATTTCATGCTATCTCTCCTCTTCTTTGGCAAGTTCAGGTTCGACGGCAAATTCAGAGTGACAATCCACACACTGCTTGATCAGTTGTTTTCTGTCGTACGACAACGCTTTGGTTTTCGCTGCGTGTACATCGTGGCAATTTGAACAAGTGAGGTTTTTGGCGTGCACATCGTGCGTCCAGTGGCTTTCTCTCAGTTGTGTCGGTGCATGGCAATCCGCACATTGGCTGTTGGCTTTAAGAATCATGCTTGGATCAAGGAACACTTTGTCGTGTACCTCTTTCGATTGCGCGGCAGAAAACTTAATCACATCAGGTGCCCCTTCACGATGGTCGGGACCAATGTTGCTATGGCAGTTAGTGCAATTGAGCTGCTTACCTTGACTCAATAACGCTTGCGAATCATGCGATAGATTCAGAGTATCTTTACCATCCTTATGACATTGAAGACATTTATAGTCTCGGTCACGGATCAACTCGACTTGATGACGCTCAGCTTGAGCACCTTCAACTGGCTCTGAAGAAGTCGCATGGGCGGCGATGAAAAAACCATAGATGGCAAAGATGAAGAGAAATTTCAGCATTGTCTCTATGGTCAATTTTATATTGCCCATATTTTTCTTTCCTTAGCTCGATAATAATTGATAACTGTTATCAACTATTATTTGAGCAACAATTAATTTCCTCTGAAGATATTTTTACACCTTCAAATGACATCAATTCTTATTTTGGAAAGCCACAACGCTAAACCTGTATTTATAATACCTCTATAATTCCTAAGAGGTAGAATCACATGTTCAAAAAGCGACCTTAATCACCTTATTTTTAGAATGGTTATACCCATAACACACTGTGATTAAAGGGGATTACAGCATACCACTTTAGGGGTATATGAACTTAAACATGATTAAGATCACTATCATAAATTGATCTAAAACAAGGCCAATTTCGGTCACTATTTCATCTATTCAATTCACTATTAATATTAACGATAGATCTCCGATTCTTATTTGGAATAGCTCCTCACAACGCTGCTAATAAAAACGAATATGGAGATAACACCGTGAGCATAAAACACTGGATGAGCGCACCTATCGCGGTTGCGACCTTATTCGCCAGCCAATTATTTTTGGTTGGTGCTCCTTTGGCGGCAGAGGATACTGGTCTCATAGAGCCTCGCAATGATACCTTTGAACAAAACCATCCTGACCAATATCACTCTTGGAAAGCCACATCGGAAAGCGAGCATATTGAAGATGCCTTAAGTGAAGACCCAAACATGGTGATCTTGTGGGCTGGTTATGGTTTTGCTAAAGACTACAACAAAGCGCGCGGTCACTTTTACGCGCTTGATGATGTGAGGCAAACCCTCAGAACTGGCGCACCAGTAGACGAAAACTCCGGGCCAATGCCGATGGCTTGTTGGAGTTGTAAAAGCCCAGATGTCGCCCGCGTAATTGAAGAGCGCGGTGAAGACGGCTATTTTGAAGGTAAATGGGCGCGCTTGGGCTCAGAAATCGTCAACCCTATCGGTTGTTCCGACTGCCACAATACGGGTTCTGAAGCCTTCAAGAAGGGCGAACCCGCACTGGCACTGACTCGCCCATACGTCGAGCGTGCTTTTGACACCATCGGCAAAAATTTTGACCAACAATCTCGCTTAGATAAACAAGCGTCAGCCTGCGCTCAATGTCATGTCGAGTACTACTTCACAGGTCCGACTAAAGCAGTCAAATTCCCGTGGGACATGGGGACCAACGTCGCTGATATGGAGAAATACTACGACGCGTTGAACTTTAAAGATTGGACGCACGCCGTTTCAAAAGCACCAATGCTCAAGGCACAACACCCAGGTTTCGAAACTTGGAGAGCGGGTATTCATGGCAAAAACAAAGTGGTGTGTGTGGACTGTCACATGCCTAAAGTAACCAAAGAAGACGGTACGGTATACACCGACCACAAAGTGGGTAACCCGTTTGATCGTTTTGAAGACACCTGTGCGCAATGCCATACTCAAACCAAAGAGCAGCTACAAGGCATCGTTTCGACTCGCAAAGCGCAAGTACTAAACATGAAGCTAACCGCCGAGAAGCAAATCGTAGCGGCGCACTTTGAAGCAGGTGCAGCATGGGAAGCAGGAGCAACAGAAGAAGAGATGCAACCTATCCTACAAGATATTCGCCATGCACAATGGCGTTGGGACTACGCGATTGCTTCTCACGGTGTCCACATGCATGCTCCTGAGGTAGCACTTGAAGTGCTAGGTACTGCAGTTGATCGCGCTGCTGACGCCCGTACCAAATTGGTTCGTTTACTGGCAACCAAAGGCATTACTGACCCTGTTCAAATTCCAGATATCTCGACCAAAGCAAAAGCGCAACAAGCACTAGGTATGGATATGGAAAAGATGAATGCAGATAAGAAGCACTTCTTAGAAACGGTGGCACCAGAATGGGATAAAGCAGCTGCTGAGCGCGAGGCAACGTACTGATCAGTATCGATTACACTAGCTTAAATGGATAAAACGAAGGGCGCACGTTGCGCCCTTTTTGTTTGATAGAAGGCAGAGGAAAACAGATTAGCGACGAGGAAGTCTCGGCCTAGGCTGAATATGTGGACGTGTTTTAGGCATCTGCACATTTGGGCGTGTAACTGGGCGCTGAATCTTCGTTTCCGGCAATGCTTTTCTTTGTTGAAGCTTTTCTGCCACGGCTTTGTCTTGTAAAGCCGTAGGCTCGATGCGCTCGGGGCGGTTCTCCCACTTGGTTTGAATCTCCTGCTTTTGCTCGTCAGGCAGCGATTGCCAATGATCGTCAAGCTGTCGCTTCATGTTATCGATATTGGCGGACATATCATCGTCTTTCCAATCTTCGACTTTGTCTTTGATGGATTGCTGTTGCTCTTCATCCAAGCCATTCCACCACTCTTCTAGTTTCTCTTTGTATTCATCGTCGTTGTCGCAACAACCCGGATAGTAATAAATCCAGTAGTCGTCATGATCGTACCACCAAGGGTCGTAATAACCGGAAGAGTAATAAACCGTAGATGAGGTGCCAGAATGTTCGGAAGAGCTACAACCCACTAACACGGAGCCGCACAGCACCACCAATATTCCGAACGCTTTATTCTTCATTCGTCCCCCACCTTTCTTCTATTACTTATTAGATTCTACGCCTACAACAGCTCTTTCGCTTTATTGATCGAGTTAATAATTTGTACTCGATCCAAGCTTGGATCGTTCGAGTCGAGCAATAGCACCCAAGTATCAATGGCTTCCTGAAAGCGGAATGAAACAAAGTGGTCGTTGGCGATCAAAGACAAAGCCGCTTCATTGTGCGGTTCTATCTGCAAAGCTTGTTCTAGAAGCAAACTGACTTCTTGCGTCATTGATTGCTGGTGAATGTAGTATAAGGTCGTCGCTTTCGCAGCAAGTTGCGTGGCACCGACTGGCTCAGTTAGTTGGATGGCGTAATCAAAACAAATCAGTGCGCCATCCAATTCTCCCTCTAGCAGGTAGCCCTGCCCTAGCTGAAACCACAATTCGGCATTGTTTGGGTCTTCACGCAATTGGTCTTGAATTTCCTGCATGATATCGCGAGCAGTCATCATTCGAGAGACTTCAGCTTGAATAGGTTGTGGAGGAGATTGACGCAACAATAAGAAGCTAGCGCTGGTTAACACTAGTACCAAAGCACAAAAACCGAACCATTGTGCCGCTCTTACTCTTGAAGCGCTGAGCGATAATACGACGACGAATAATCCCATCAAAGTGATGGCAATGAAAAACCAAACAGACATAACGCGCTCCCTAGACAAACTGAGTATTAGTGTACTGGTTTAATGCTTGTATTGCGTTGATAGAGGTACAAAAAAGCCGAGCAACTGAGGCTCGGCTTTTTACATTAGAATAGTGACGAAAGATTACTCTTCGTTACCTTCCTCTGCATCATCAGCGGCTGGCGCTTCTGGAGTATCTTGCTGCGTATTTTCGTCTGTTGACTCTAACGCTTCTGCTTCTTCACCAGCAGGCAGCTCTTCTTCATCAACTTCTTCAATACGTTGCAAACCAACAACAGATTCGTCTTCCGCAGTACGGATAAGCGTTACACCTTGCGTGTTACGACCAACCTGGCTAACTTCACCCACACGAGTACGTACTAGTGTACCAGCGTCGGTGATCATCATCATTTCATCACCTTCAACAACCTGGATAGCACCAACTACCGGGCCGTTTCGCTCAGAAACTTTGATAGAAACGACACCTTGAGTGCCACGACCTTTTGTCGGGTACTCACTCAGCGCTGTACGTTTACCGTAACCGTTTTCTGTAACTGTTAGGATGTCGCCTTCGTGCGAAGGAACGATAAGTGATACAACTTGGTCATTTTCAGCCAGTTTCATACCACGAACACCAGAGGCGGTACGACCCATAGGACGAACACCTTTAAACTTGATCTCTGGCTGACCATTCTCATCAAGAACTGGCTTACCATTTTCGTCAAGTACTGGAATTTCTTCTGCTTCTTTAAAGCGAACCACTTTACCCGCTTTAGAGAACAGCATGATTTCGTTTTCGCCGTTAGTGATATCCACACCGATTAACGAATCGTCTTCACGTAGGTTTACCGCAATCAGACCATTTGAACGAACATTTGCAAACTGGTTCAACGGCGTTTTCTTAACCGTACCGTCACCTGTTGCCATGAAGATGAATTTGTCTTCAGAGAATTCATCAACACGCAGAATCGCGGTAATACGCTCACCTTCTTCTAGTGGAAGGATGTTCACAATTGGCTTACCACGAGCAGTGCGGCTCGCTAGAGGCAATTGGTAAACTTTCAGACGGTATGTTTTACCGCGAGTAGAGAAACACAAGATGTTATCGTGGGTATTCGCCACTAGAAGACGCTCGATATGGTCTTCATCTTTCATCTTGGTCGCACTCTTACCTTTACCACCACGGCGCTGTGACTCGTAGTCGCTCAGTACTTGGTACTTAACGTAACCACCGTGCGATAGAGTAACCACAACGTCTTCACGTGCGATCAGCTCTTCCATGTCGATATCATGGCTCGCAGCTGTGATTTCTGTACGACGAGCATCACCAAAGCCGTCACGAACCGCTTCAAGTTCTTCGCGGATCACTTCCATCAAACGCTCAGTGCTTGCAAGGATATGCATGAGCTCAGCGATTTCTTCTAGAAGTGTTTTGTATTCGCCAAGAATCTTCTCGTGTTCTAGACCTGTTAGTTTGTGTAGACGAAGATCTAGGATAGCTTGTGCTTGTTGCTCAGTCAGGAAGTACTGACCATCGCGAATGCCGTATTGAGGTTCTAGCCATTCAGGGCGTGCTGCATCTGTACCAGCACGCTCTAGCATTGCTGAAACGTTGCCTAAATCCCAACCACGAGCGATAAGACCCGCTTTTGCTTCAGCCGGTGTTGGCGCCTTACGGATAAGCTCAATGATTTCATCAATGTTGGCAAGCGCTAGCGCTAAACCTTCAAGGATGTGGGCACGTTCACGCGCTTTACGTAGTTCGAAAATAGTACGACGAGTCACAACTTCACGACGGTGATCAACGAAGCACTTCAACATATCTTTCAGGTTGAATAGCTGTGGTTGGCCATTGTTTAGGGCCACCATGTTGATACCGAAAGTGGTTTGCAACTGAGTCTGAGCGTATAGGTTGTTTAGAACCACTTCGCCCACAGCGTCGCGCTTACATTCAATAACAATACGCATACCGTCTTTATCTGACTCGTCGCGCAGTGCACTGATGCCTTCAACTTTCTTATCTTTAACTAGCTCAGCGATCTTTTCGATCAAGCGAGCTTTGTTTACCTGGTATGGGATCTCAGTGACGATGATGGTTTCTTTACCATTCTTCTCCACTTCGATGTCCGCTTTCGAACGCATGTAGATTTTGCCGCGACCTGTTTTGTACGCGTCTACAATGCCTTTACGACCGCTGATCAGCGCCGCCGTTGGGAAATCAGGACCAGGAATGTAATCCATTAGTTCATCAATAGTGATTTCTTCATTATTGATGTATGCAAGACAGCCATCGATCACTTCGCCAAGGTTATGAGGCGGGATGTTGGTTGCCATACCTACTGCGATACCAGAAGCACCGTTAACCAATAGGTTTGGAATTTTAGTTGGAAGAACCGCTGGGATCTGCTCAGTACCGTCGTAGTTTGGTACGTAGTCTACGGTCTCTTTGTCTAGGTCAGCCAATAGTTCGTGGGCAATTTTTGCCATTCGAACTTCGGTGTAACGCATTGCCGCAGCAGAGTCGCCATCGATAGAGCCAAAGTTACCTTGACCATCGACCAGCATGTAACGAAGCGAGAACGGTTGAGCCATACGTACGATTGTGTCGTACACAGCACTATCACCGTGTGGGTGATATTTACCGATTACGTCGCCGACAACACGGGCTGATTTTTTATATGGTTTGTTCCAATCGTTGCCTAGTACGTTCATCGCGAATAAAACGCGGCGGTGTACTGGTTTTAGGCCATCACGCACATCTGGAAGAGCACGACCCACGATGACTGACATCGCATAGTCTAGATATGAACCTCTAAGCTCATCTTCAATGTTTACGGGCGTGATCTCTTTAGCTAAATCGCTCATAGAGCCATTATCCCTCTATTATCTGATCGTAATTACGATACGTGTAAGGTGCAAAAATATAACACACAATTCATCACTTCGGCATCACTTTCCCTCTCCTTTTATCAGGTTGTGAGCTTGGTTATGAATCAAATGTCGAGAATTTGCACACTCATCCCATATCTTTCTGATTAGTGGTTATATTTCGGTCAACATTGAGCAAAATCGGACTCTGTACGTATAAAACCGAGGTGAAATCGTTAATCCCAATATATCCACACAACGTCAAAAATGCAGGTTTTAGAGTATTGTCACTGGCACTAGTTCAAGGGTGAACCGAAAATAATGCAAGCGTTTTCAAAGTTACAGAAACCTGTTGTTGCCGCGCCAGTGAACTCTGTCATGTCCCTTCACTAAGCACATCGAGGTTGTTTGGTTATAAAACGTTGGAGTATACTGACGCCCTCTAAAGGACTCAGATTGAATGCAATAAAACCAATTATGACTAAAGCACAAAACGTCGACCCAAGTGAAATTAAGAAATTCGAGGACATGGCTTCTCGATGGTGGGATTTAGAAGGCGAGTTTAAGCCACTTCATCAAATTAACCCCCTTCGTTTGAACTATGTACTTGAAAAAGCAAATGGCTTGTTTGGCAAGCGCGCACTTGATGTCGGCTGTGGTGGTGGCATTCTTGCTGAAAGCATGGCGAAAGAAGGCGCTATTGTGACTGGACTTGATATGGGCAAAGAACCTTTAGAAGTCGCGCGACTACATGCATTAGAAACAGGTACTCAACTGACCTACATTCAGAGCACAATAGAAGACCACGCTATAGAAAACGCAGGGACTTACGATGTCGTGACTTGTATGGAGATGCTTGAACACGTTCCAGATCCTCTCTCCGTTATCCGCTCTTGTGCTGCGCTAGTAAAACCTGGTGGTCACGTGTTTTTCTCAACCTTGAACAGAAACATCAAGTCATACTTGTTTGCTATTGTCGGTGCAGAGAAACTTCTTAAGATTGTTCCTGAGGGGACTCACGAGCACGAGAAGTTTATCAAGCCTGCCGAAATGATGAAGATGATAGACCAAACAGACCTAACAGAAATGGGCATTACAGGCCTGCATTACAACCCTCTTAATGACAGTTACAAACTCGGCCGTAATGTAGATGTAAACTACATCGTTCATACTAAAAAATACTGAACGCCGTTATGTTAAAAAATGCGTTTTGTGATTGACATTTTTTGTAGAAAATGTATCGAAAGCGGTAGCACAAAGTTGCCGCTTTTTTTGTCTTTTTATGCCTAAAATTCGTGCTCTAGATTCCATTTTAACCAACCTATTTTTCGTAGATAAAAACGGCCAAAGATCAAGGAAAATATTTTTGCATGCGGTTATTTCTAAACCGATCTCAAAACCGTGCTTTTAACCATTCAAGTCTGCCCTTTTCTCATCGGTTAGTGTTCACTTACTGATTTTTTTCATTTTGTCAGTTATCCACAAGTCATCCCCGATCTGTACCTTGATAAATCAGTGTAATAGCACTATCTTGTAACCCGCAAACAAATGAACCCCTATATGTTGTGTTTAAGCGACAATATATAGATAGACTTTGATCACAAAGCCGCCGCAAGCTTTACTCATATTGCACATAAACAAACAAAAATACGGCTTTTATCAGTTTTCTTAGGGAAATAAAGCAGAATGAACCAACAACTTACCGTCACCAAGCGTGATGGCCGTAAAGAAAGTATCGATCTGGATAAAATCCACCGCGTTATCACTTGGGCTGCAGAAGGTCTAGATAATGTTTCGGTTTCTCAAGTAGAACTTCGCGCTCACATCCAGTTTTACGACGGCATCACAACGACAGATATTCACGAGACAATCATCAAGTCTGCGGCAGACCTGATCTCTGAAGAGACTCCGGATTACCAATACCTAGCTGCTCGCCTAGCGGTATTCCATCTGCGTAAAAAAGCGTATGGCCAATACGAGCCACCAACGCTTTATGATCACGTGTCTCGCCTCGTCGATATGGGTAAGTACGATCAACATATTCTAGAAGACTACACAAAAGCAGAACTCGACGAACTTGATGCGTACATCGACCATAAACGCGACCTAAACTTCTCATACGCGGCAGTTAAGCAGCTAGAGGGCAAGTACTTCGTACAAAACCGTGTAACGGGCCAAATTTACGAAAGTGCTCAGTTCTTATATATCCTTGTAGCAGCGTGCCTATTTGCGAAATATCCAAAAGCAACGCGTCTTGATTACATCAAGCGTTTCTACGATGCGACATCGACATTTAAGATTTCTCTACCTACGCCAATTATGTCTGGCGTACGTACCCCTACTCGCCAGTTCAGCTCATGTGTTCTGATCGAGTGTGGCGACAGTCTTGATTCTATCAACGCAACAGCAAGCTCGATTGTTCGTTACGTATCTCAGCGCGCTGGTATTGGTATCAACGCTGGTCGTATCCGTGCATTAGGTTCAGAGATTCGCGGTGGTGAAGCGTTCCACACTGGCTGTATCCCGTTCTACAAATACTTCCAAACCGCAGTCAAATGTTGTTCGCAAGGTGGTGTTCGTGGTGGCGCAGCGACTGTATTCTACCCAATGTGGCACGGCGAAGCTCGCTCTCTAATGGTGCTTAAAAACAACCGTGGTGTTGAAGAGAACCGTGTTCGTCACATGGACTACGGTGTACAACTGAACAAACTGATGTACCAACGTTTGGTTGAGGGTGGCAACATCACACTATTCTCACCTTCAGACGTACCAGGTCTATACGACGCATTCTTCGAAAACCAAGAAGAGTTTGAGCGTCTATACGTGAAGTACGAGAACGATCCTTCAATCAAGAAAGAAACGGTTAAAGCGATTGAAATGTTCACTCTGCTAATGCAAGAGCGTGCATCAACAGGTCGTATCTACATTCAGAACGTGGACCACTGTAATACTCACAGCCCATTTGATTCTGAAGTAGCGCCAGTTCGTCAATCGAACCTATGTCTAGAAATCGCACTGCCAACGAAGCCATTAACTAACGTTGAAGATGACTCGGGCGAGATCGCACTATGTACGCTTTCTGCCTTCAACCTTGGTGCTATCAAGTCTCTAGATGATTTCGAAGAGCTATCTGATCTTGTTGTTCGTGCGCTAGATGCACTGCTTGATTATCAAGATTACCCTCTACCAGCGGCATACAAATCGACGATGAACCGTCGTACGCTAGGTGTTGGTGTGATCAACTTCGCTTACTACTTAGCGAAGCATGGCGTGAAATACTCTGACGGTAGCGCAAATGGCCTGACTCACCGTACGTTCGAAGCAATGCAGTACTACCTACTAAAAGCATCGGTAGAACTGGCGAAAGAGCAAGGCAAGTGCCCTTCATTCGACGAAACGAACTACGCGAAAGGCTTACTGCCGATTGATACGTACAAGAAAGATATCGACCTAATTTGTGACGAAGCGCTGCACTACGACTGGGACAGCCTACGTAAAGAAATTATGGAGCACGGCCTACGTAACTCAACACTGACTGCGCTAATGCCTTCTGAGACCTCTTCTCAGATTTCAAACGCAACTAACGGTATTGAGCCACCACGTGGTTATGTTTCAGTAAAAGCTTCGAAAGACGGTATTCTGAAGCAAGTTGTACCTGAGTTCACTGAACTTAAAGACAACTATGAACTGCTTTGGAACATCGGTTCGAACGACGGTTACCTACATCTTGTGGGTATTATGCAGAAGTTTGTTGACCAAGCTATCTCTGCTAATACTAACTACGACCCGTCACGTTACGAGACTGGCAAGGTACCAATGAAGAAACTACTTCAAGACCTGCTAACAGCGTACAAGTTTGGTGTGAAAACGCTTTACTACCATAACACTCGTGATGGCGCAAAAGATGAACAGAAAGACGCTGTTCAACCACAAGATGACGATTGTGCTGGCGGCGGTTGTAAGATTTAATCTACCCGCACCTAACACTCCGTAAAGACAGACTATCGATAACCTCCCCTTATGGGGAGGTTTAAAAGGAATTGAGGCATTATGGCTTACAGTACTTTTAACCAAAAAAAGAATGACCAATTGAAGGAACCAATGTTCCTAGGTCAATCAGTAAACGTTGCACGCTACGACCAACAAAAGTTTGAGATTTTCGAAAAGCTTATCGAGAAACAACTTTCTTTCTTCTGGCGTCCAGAAGAAGTAGACGTATCTAGCGACCGTATCGATTACAACAAACTGCCAGATCACGAGAAGCACATCTTCATCTCTAACTTGAAGTACCAAACGCTTCTAGACTCTATCCAAGGTCGTAGCCCTAACGTGGCACTGCTGCCGCTTGTGTCTCTGCCGGAATTAGAGACTTGGATTGAGACTTGGTCTTTCTCTGAAACGATTCACTCTCGTTCTTACACGCACATTATTCGTAACATCGTGAACGACCCTGCTGTGGTATTTGATGATATCGTTGAGAACGAGCACATCCTGAAGCGTGCAAAAGACATCGCGCACTACTACGACGATTTGATTCAAGCGACGAATGATTACCATCGCTACGGTGAAGGTGAGCATGTCCTTAACGGTGAAACAGTTAAGGTTAGTCTGTACGACCTTAAGAAGAAACTGTACATCTGTCTGATGTCTGTGAACGCTCTAGAAGCGATTCGTTTTTACGTAAGTTTCGCATGTTCTTTCGCTTTCGCAGAACGCGAACTAATGGAAGGTAACGCGAAAATCATCAAACTGATTGCACGCGATGAAGCGCTTCACCTGAACGGTACGCAACACATGATCAACTTGCTACGTAACGGTCAGGATGATTTCACTTTCATGCAAATCGCAGAAGAAGCAAAACAAGACTGTTTTGACCTATTCAAAGAAGCGGCTGAGCAAGAAAAAGAGTGGGCAGAGTATCTATTCAAAGATGGCTCTATGATCGGTCTAAACAAAGACATCCTAAGCCAATATGTTGAATACATCACCAACATCCGTATGCAAGCAGTAGGTCTACCTGCAGCTTATCCAGAGGCAACAACCAACCCAATCCCATGGATTAACGCTTGGTTGTCTTCAGATAACGTTCAAGTTGCACCTCAAGAAGCGGAAATTTCTTCTTACCTTGTGGGTCAAATTGACAATGAAGTTCGCGCAGACGACTTCGAAGGATTCGAGCTGTAATGGCAACACTCAAAATCAACAAACTCATCAGTATTGAATCCAACCCTTCCAATACAATTTTGGAAACAATGGAGCAAGCTGGCTTATTACCAGAATACAACTGTCGTGATGGGCACTGTGGCGCTTGTCGCTGCAAGTTGGAATCTGGTGAAGTGGAGTATGTTGGTTTTGCCATGGCTTACACGCAAAGTGATGAGATATTACCTTGTATCTGTAAAGCAAAATCGGATTTGTCACTCAGTGGCGTTAACTACGCGATGAAAGAAAAGCAGCGCGCATAACGTGACTCGACGGTATAAAACGCAAAAGCCAAGGTGATTACCTTGGCTTTTTTGTATCTACGTGTTTTATCTCTCAGGCTGTTATAGGTCTCTGGTTATAAAGCACTACCTGGGAGATGCATCTCTTTAACTTTCTCTAAAAATGCATAATGTGCAAACATCGGTTTACGTTCTAGGTAACGACGCAACAAGTCTAGTGCTGCCGTGCTGATCACTTTAACTTGATCGTTGCGCGGATACTTTTTCGAGAGTTTATATAACGCTCCCCACTCGCCTGACGGTGTCGATAAAGCGACGGAAAAAACACCCTCTTCAATATCGCCAGTGACGAGTGATAAATCCGTCCCACACTTCTCTCGCGTCGCTCCTGCCAGAGCAAACGTTTCTGCTAATGGGTCTCCGCTGTTGCTCATCGCTTGAGTCTGGCTTGGTAGTACCCAACCATGTCCAAGTTGCCTTTCAGCGTTTTCATCACTATTTAACCAATAAGTTAAGTATCCACCACTGCTTTTTTCGGAAACCGACACGGTTAACTCTTTATCCACCAACAGCTGGCCGACATTTTCAACCATAGGTAAATCAATACTAACGGTATTGCTTTCAAGATGCTTATTGATCATCTGTACCAACTTCAAACGCTGTTCAAGCTGGTCAGAAGGGCCAAAGAGTTTCACTTCAATAAAAGGTAAGTAAGAGCGATAACCAAGCTCATACCCTTGAGGAAGTTTTAGCTGATCAAGCTTGTCCGAGATGCCGGATTCGGAAAGGCCAAACGTATAGATTCGACTACAACATGAACCTTGCACCTCTGGAAAAGCTCTTCTCAGATCAGGCAAAATTTGCGTCTCTGCCATAAGCTTAAATTCACTTGGCACACCCGGCGTAAAATAAAAAATGGCATCATTAATCAGCATCTTGAAACCACAGGCCGTGCCTATCGGGTTATCCAGAATCTCAGCCGTTTCTGGTAGCATGGCTTGTTTTAAGTTACTGTCTGGCATTGGGATGCCACGTCGAGCATACAAACTTTCTAGATGCTGCAACCACTCTTTGAAAAGCACGAGTTTACACTCAGCAGCTCTCGCTGCGGCGGCCGCACTCATATCATCGGTCGTTGGCCCTAAACCACCATTCACGATCACCACGTCATTGTTGAAGCTCAACATTAAAAACTCTTCAACCAAGCTCGACAGGCTATCACCAACCGTTGAGCGCTTTGTTAAGCCAAATCCATGTTGATAAAACAGGCTAGATAACCATGCCGCATTAGTATCAACAATATCACCGTGGAGCACTTCCTCACCGGTACTAAGCATTGCTATTTTCACAACTGACTCCTGAACATAAGCACAATCCTATTATTCGTTATAGTGCTTATTTTTCTTTTTATTTGGACGAATCTCGACGAGATATATTGGGACTAAATAAGGATCAAGTATTTAAATGGTTGATGTTTTGAGGGATAATTGCGAGCCCGATCATCACACCATCAACTCGGAGACCTTTGTGTCAAAATCATCCATGTTCAAGAAAACTCTAACTGGCCTTTGCTTGACTTCGTCAGCGCTTGCGCACGCAAGTCAGTACGATATGACCAGTCATACGGAGTTTTCTTACACACCTGATTGCTTGTCAGGTTACTGCGAAACGACGACTCTGTACACCTTCGAGTCTCAAAATCGCGGTGTTATGTATGAGCAGAATAATGATGATTCATTAAATCTTGATGCAGGGCTTCAGCCTAAACATCTCATAATCCCTCAAGATAAAGACTGGGATTACCTCATGGGTCAAACCTACACCATTCTTGGCCTGAGTATCGCAACCGTTGGTATGATGACTTTCCTTCCAGAAAGTATCACTAAGTGGGACGAAGAAGACCGAGACATGAGTAAGCTGGGTCAAAAATGGAAAGATAATGTCTCTGATGGGCCTGTTTGGGATCGTGATGAACATGTCCTCAACTACATCATGCACCCTTATTTTGGCGGCGTTTACTACACAGCCGCACGCCACGCTGGCTATAACGAGTTTCAGTCATTCTTGTACTCCGCAACCATGTCAACATTCTTTTGGGAGTACGGAGTAGAGGCATTTGCAGAAGTGCCATCTTGGCAGGATATTTTTATCACACCATTCTTTGGTGCTGTGGTTGGCGAAATGATGCTCACTGCTGAGCAAGATATTGTAGCAAACGGCGGCGAAGTCATGGGCTCTGAAACCGTCGGTGATGTATCACTCTTCTTCCTAAACCCTGTTGGGCATATCCATTATTGGGTAACCGATGCGTGGGGCGGTAGTGCAGAACTACAATTTAATTCATCACCTTGGTTTGGTAATCAAGACGTCGCAAAATTCGCAATGGACGCAGGTGCCAACTACGATAGCCAATTTTACGGTGTCGAACTAAAAGTAACATTTTAGCCTTGACTTGAGTTGATACTCGGTAGAAAAGCAGCCTTATGATGGCTGCTTTTTTGTGCCCTAAACATCGTTTTAATTATTTGCTTCACGAATTCGTGTCAAAAATTGACTTTCATCAAACATAACCCTCTCCTAGCACCTACACTAAATAAAAGGATTTATTCCAATAACTTAAGTAGCACGTTTATTCGTACTGCGTCCAAACCTTATTCCAGGAGGGGACATTATGAACACCGTATTTATTGTTAATTTTGTCGGACAAGCGTCACCCGCAACTATCAAAGAACTCGCAGCAATTACTCATGAAAATGGCGGTAAATGGCTGATAAGCAAAGTAAACTTTATCGAAGATCAAGTTGCAGGTGTCATCAAAGTAGAGCTTCCAAGAGAAAATGCCGACATCGTTAAAGAGGCGTTCTCTTCATGTCAAACTCTTGTGGTTAGGTTCGTTGACTCGGATCCTCACTCGCATCGTGAAGACGCTATCTTTCAGCTTCGCTTAGATGCCAACGATAGAGCAGGTATTGTGAATGAAATTACTCACGTTCTCGATAATCAAGGCATTTCAATTCTAGATATGGATTGCCAACGCGTATTCATTGCAGGCGGCGGTGGGGTAAGCTCCAGCTTATTCAGCGCAAAAATGGCGATTAAATTGCCTAGCGAGCTAGAGATAGAGGACGTGGCTAATGAGTTAGAATCTCTGAGTGAAGACACTCGTGTAATTGTAGAAAGCTAACTGCATACCTTTAACGCTTCCCCAATAAAAAAGAGCAGCAATTCAGCTGCTCTTTGTCGTTCTAATACTCAATACGTTTTATTTCACCGACCACTGAGATAGTGAACGTTTGAAATCAGAGTAGTCAAATTCATTCAGTTTTTGAATGTCACCATTCGAGCGTTCACAGTAAACCGAAGGCATACGTAGACCGTTAAACCAGTTCAGTTTCACCATGGTGTAACCTGCACTATCTAGAATGTGCAGACGCTGTCCGATCTCGAGAGGCTGTTCGAAGTTCGCCACGCAAAACTGGTCACCAGCTAAACAAGAGCACGATCCAATCACGTATTCATGTTCACCGTTTTCAGATGCTTCAAGAATGGACGCTGGCTCGTTGTAGATAAGCGTATCCAAACGGTGAGCTTCTGTTGCTGAATCGACAATCGCCGTCTTCTTCACGTTCTCCACAATATCAACCACTGTTACAACAAGATCGGTTGTCTTAGTGATGATCGCTTCACCCGGCTCTAGATACATTTGTACGCCGTGTTTCTCTGAGAATGCTTTAAGCGCTAAACCCAACTTCTCGATGTCGTACCCCGGCCATGTGAAGAAAACGCCGCCACCCATGCTTACCCAGTCCAGCTTATCTAGGTACTCGCCAAACTGCTCTGAAATAGCATCGAGTAAGCCGATAAACGCATCCACGTCTTTGTTCTCACAGTTCATGTGGAACATTACGCCATCAATACCATCAAAAATTTCCGGTTTGATGTGATCAGCCTGAACACCAAGACGAGAGAATTGACGAGCTGGGTTTGCTAAGTCTTGCCCTGCGTAGCTCACACCTGGGTTTAGTCGCAAGCCAATCGATGCTTTACCTTCGACAATATGACGATAAGCCGCTAGCTGTGACTGAGAGTTAAAGATCATCTTGTCACAGATGTCCGCCACGTCGCGAACGTCATCTTCGCTGTAACCCACACTGTATGCGTGTGTCTCACCACCGAACGTTTCGTAGCCAAGCTTCACTTCAAACGGGCCAGAGCTGGTTGTTCCGTCTAGGTAAGGCTTGATGATGTCGAATACACCCCATGTTGAGAAGCACTTCAGTGCTAATACAAGCTTCACACCAGAGATGTCTTTTAGCTGTTTTGCTTTCTCTAGGTTCTCAATCAGCTTGTCTTCATTGATCATGAAGTATGGCGTTTTTAGTTCGTTTTGTTGCATTTTGATACCTTACGTCCCTTCGCCTTAGCAAAGGCACTATAAAATCGAACAAAGCCGACACAAGTGCATCGGCTTAAACGTACAAATAAGAGTCGCTAGATTCTTACTTCAATTTATGGATAACAGGTTGTCCTGGCTCCAGTTCTTGAACATGCCAATCTAGACCAATAGATGGCATGGTTTCTAGGAATGGGTCAGGATCTAGCTGCTCCATGTTGAACACGCCTTTGTCTGCCCATTTGCCACGGAAGAACTGCAAAGCAGCAGTGATCGCAGGTACGCCAGTGGTGTATGAGATAGCTTGGTGTTCAACATCTTCGTATGCGACTTCGTGATCAGCGTTGTTGTAAATAAATACACTGCGCTCTTTACCATCTTTCTTACCTTGAACCCAAGTACCGATACACGTTAGGCCAGTGTAGCCTGGTGCGAGAGATGTTGGGTCCGGCAGTAGCGCTTTCAATACGTGTAGAGGTTGGACTACCGTGCCGTCGTGCAGCGTCAGTGGGTCTGGGCTGAGTAGACCAATATCGCGCATTACGTTGAAATAGTTCAGGTAACGGTCACCGAACCCCATCCAAAACTCAATGCGTTTCGCCGGGATGAACTCTTGCATAGATCGAACTTCGTCGTGCGCCATTGAGTACACTTTATGTGAACCACAGTTCGGGAATTCAAACTCAAGCATACGTGAGTGACAAGGTACTTGTTTCCACTCGCCGTTTTCCCAGTAGAAGGAATCACCTTGAATCTCAAGCATGTTCGTTTCTGGGTCAAAGTTAGTTGCGAACTTCTTACCGTGGTCACCTGCGTTTACATCCATTACGTCGATAGTATCGATTTCATCGAACAGATGTTTCACCGCGTATGCAGCAAACACCGATACTACGCCCGGATCGAAACCGGCACCAAGAATACCTGTGATACCCGCCTCTTCAAACTTCTCACGGTAGCCCCACTGCCAATCGTAAGCTTGAGGTACTTGTTGGCCTTCAGAGCACAAATCAACCGCAACAGATGTATCAAGGTATGACACTTTAGCTTGGTAACATGCTTCCATAATAGACATGTTCACCCAAGGAGGACCCGCGTTGATCACTAAGTCAGGCTGCACTTCTTTAATTAAAGCAACTAAAGAATCTACGTCGTCCGCGTTTACCGCACGAGCTTCTAGTTTCTTAGTTGAATCTTTCAGATTGTTTTTCTTCTGAATCGATTCGATGATTTTCTCACACTTACCTACGGTACGTGATGCGATTGTGATATCACCCAGAACGTCGTTGTTTTGTGCTGCTTTATGTGCAACTACCCAGCCAACGCCGCCTGCACCAATCTGTAGAATTGCCATAGTTTTCCGTTACCTTTGTTAAACTAGCTCTGCCGCTAGCGTATTGATTTTTGAGAGCAAAGATTCAAAGTCCGCCGTCGTCAGACACGGGTTCAAAATCGTAAATTTCAATGCGGTTTTATCGTCGACAATGGTTTCACCCAATACCGCGATACCGCGTGTTAACGCTTCTAAGCGCAACGTTTTGTTCAGTTCGTCAAGATCCGCTGATTCATGTGTCGCGCGGAACAGAACCGTAGATAGTGATGGTTCAGCCAACAACTCAAAGTGTTTGTTATCTCGAATCATGTCCGCAACTTCAAGCGTCTGATCAAGTAAATGATCGTACATATCGCCTAGGGCTTTTGGCCCCACGCTTTGCATCGTCATAAACACTTTTAGCGCATCAAAACGCTTAGTTGTAGCAATAGACTTATCCACCAAGTTCGGTAGTTCGTCGTGTTCGCGGTTCAAGTAATCTGCATGATGAAGCAGGAATTTAAAGTTAGACTTGTCATTCACCAACAGCGCACCACAACTGATGGTTTGGTAAAATAACTTGTGGAAGTCTACGCTGATGGAGTGTGCACGCTCACAACCTTTCAGACGGGCTTTTTGGCTACTTAAAATCAGAGCTCCACCGTATGCACCGTCGACGTGCATCCACATGTCATGTTTCGCTGCCATATCGGCGATAAAGTCTAGGTCATCAATAGCACCGTGATCCGTTGTGCCCGCTGTGCCAACAATTGCAAATGGGATCAAACCTTCTGCTTTTGCCTGATTTAGAACTTCGTCTAACTTAGTGACATCCATCGTTCCATCGGCATTAGCATCGACGGTCATAACCGCTTTTTCACCCAATCCCATCCAAGACGCTGATTTTTGAACCGTGAAGTGGGATTTTTTCGAACATACAATACGCAGCTTGTCTGCGTATTCAGGAAGGCCAAGCTTTTGAATTGAGTGCGCACTGAGTTTGTCAGCAATCCAATCACGCGCAATCATCAAACCCATTTGATTACTTTGCGTGCCGCCGCTCGTGAAGATACCGTCCGCTTTTTCACCTAACTTGTATTTATCGCATAGCCAGTTCACAACTTTCTGTTCAACATAAGTCGCTGATGAAGCTTGATCCCATGAGTCCATTGATTGGTTCAAAGCCGCAATCATTGCCTCTGCGGCAATAGCAGGCATCAACGGTGGAGTATGAAGGTGAGCGATACAATCTGGATGTTGAGTAAAAATCGCGTTTTTCGCGACCAACTCGGCTGCATCATCAATAACCGTTTTGAGAGGCGCATTTTTATTGTCAAGATCAACAGCATGGATCGCTGCTTCCAATGCTTTTGGATCCATACCTGAGTATGGTGCAGCAACCTGTTCAAACACTGATTTCATTGCTGTCGTAGTGTGATTCATCACCGAAGCAAACTCATTGCTGCCCAACTCTCCAGTGTGGATGAAATGCTTCTTCCATTCATCTTGTGGCTGAGTTTCGATGTGACTACCGCCGGCGGCTAAAATCGCGTCTTCAAATACACGTAAAGCAAAGTCGATTTGCTCAAACGAGATGATAAGAGGAGGAAGGAAGCGAATTACTGCGCCTTCACGTCCGCCTTTCTCAACGATCAAGCCACGCTCAAGTGCTGCGCGTTGAATGGAAAGAGTGAGTTCACTATCCGCTTGAGGTTCGCCAAATTTATTGAGCTCACCGTTTGGATTTTTAATCTCCACACCAAGCATCAAGCCTTTGCCACGTACTTCTGCGATACAGTTCACGCGCTTTTGAATGCTTTCAAGACCATAGCGCAAATACTGGCCCGCAATATTGGCGTGCTCAACCAGATTGTCACGCTGGATGATTTCTAATGCTTTCGCACCAGAGACCATGGCTAACTGATTGCCACGAAACGTACCTGTGTGTTCGCCCGGCTTCCAAGTATCATGCTGCTTGTTGATAACCAATAGCGACATTGGTAAGCCACCGCCAATAGCTTTTGATAAACACAGGATATCTGGAACAATTCCCGACTCTTCAAATGCGAAATTGTAGCCAGTTTTACCAACACCACACTGGATCTCATCGAAGATTAGTAAGATACCGTGTTCATCACAAATACGACGTAACTCTCGCAGCCAGAATGCTGGCGCAGGAACAACACCACCCTCACCTTGCACTGGCTCAACGATGATCGCAGCAGGCTTCATAATGCCCGATTCATCATCGTTTAAAAGACGATCGATATAGCGAATGCTTGCTTTCGCACCTTCATCACCGCCAAGCCCAAATGGACAACGCAGATTGTATGGGAAAGGCATAAAGTGCACGTCTGACATTAAACCAGTTCGACGCGCTTTCGTACCTAAGTTGCCCATCATGCCCATTGTGCCGTTAGTCATACCATGATATGCGCCACGAAAAGCAAACATGGTGTTGCGACCAGTAGTCTGCTTCGCGAGTTTGATCGCGGCTTCAACTGCATCGGCTCCTGACGGACCACAAAATTGGATAACGCTGTTCTCACTTAACTCTTGAGGAAGAAAAGATTTAACAGATTGAATAAACGTCGTTTTTGCTGATGTTGCAATATCTAGCGTCTGATATGGCAGACCCGAATCTAATTGCTCTTTCAGAGCTTGGTTGATTTCAGGATGGTTATACCCTAAAGCTAGAGTGCCCGCCCCCGCAAGGCAGTCTAAAAAGATCTGTCCACGTGTATCTTCAACCAAGCAACCAAAAGCTTGTTTGATTGCGATTGGCAAGCGACGTGGATAAGAACGTACTTCAGATTCATGCTCAGCCTGATCAATCAATACTTGATCTGGCGTTAAGTCATACGTTCCCTCAACGATAGGAACCTGAGACGAAAAAATGTTTGCGATATTGCTATCGACTTCAAAGGCAGTGCTCATACTACATAATCCCTTGAATTATAATAATTCTATATCCTGTATTAATAATCATTGGAATGAAGTTACAGGAGGTGTGTATACCCCTCCGCATTTGTCAGTGCAAAATGACAAATACAGATCATCTGCCACGATATTCGTGACTTTATATGTAAAAGGGATTAATCAAGGTTCCGTAATGCACCCGTTTTGTAAAACAGGACATTTCGGCAGTATGAAGCTGATTAGTGTGTGTTTATTCAAAGGTTTCAATGTTGGGTTTCCCATTAATATGCCGCTTTTACAGCATTAGTATCCCGTCTATCGACAAAAGGCTTTGCCGATACCTACCCTACGCAGTGTCACAATCAGCTTGAATGGTCACTACGCGTATCCCCCAGAGATCAAACGTTGTTAATTACGCTCCGAGATTGCGCGCGAATTTATCACAAAATAAAATCTTCTGGCAACGATTTTTCATATTAGTAACAGTGACGCAAATCACAACAAAGTTCCCCCTAGTGATATTTGTACATTCATACTCATCTACAACGCTTTTCTTCTTTTCTCAAATACCTGTTATTTAAACAAATATCCTTACAATATCAGCGCCATGAACCAAAACGGTTTATGAACATACCACTCTTTAATCGTAGAACATTATTTTCAGTATCCAAGGCATTTAACAGAGCTAGTATTTACGTTACTGCTCAGCCTAAATCGATGAGTCTTTATTCACAGAACTTTGATTGACTAAACTTAAACTAGCTGGATGGGTATGGCCATGAAGTGACGTTGCTATGGCTAAAATTAACAAGAAGTTAAGTTAGTAAGCTGAAGGAGCTCAGTGCTTAACGAAATCCATCACAGAGAAGAAATTTAAGATTTGAAGAAATACAAAAAAGGCCCAACATTTTCATGCTGGGCCTTAAATCTGGAGCGACACACGAGGTTCGAACTCGTGACCTCAACCTTGGCAAGGTTGCGCTCTACCAACTGAGCTAGTGTCGCGTTTAATATGAGATGGTGCCCCGGGCCGGACTTGAACCGGCACAACGCGAACGTCGAGGGATTTTAAATCCCTTGTGTCTACCAATTCCACCACCAGGGCACACAAATATTCTTTGTGATGCCTTTACAGAAAAGTAAAACACCATCTGATACCGCTAACGCCATATCAATAAAATTTGGAGCGACACACGAAGTTCGAACTCGTGACCTCAACCTTGGCAAGGTTGCGCTCTACCAACTGAGCTAGTGTCGCATTTATTCTCGAAAGCCATTCACTCTCAAAAGAATAATGGAGGCGCCTCCCGGAGTCGAACCGAGGTCCACGGATTTGCAATCCGCTGCATAGCCACTCTGCCAAGGCGCCTCATTTGTGAATAAAGCTAAGCTTTTTCACCACCCTTTTGAGCTGCGCTCTCTTGGGTACGGGATGCATTCTACGGATTCGAGCGATCGAGTCAACACTATTTTTATTTTTTTAAATCGTTTGACTAGAATTTGTGCGAAAGACGGTAGATTGCTTAGTTTTAATACTAAAAATCGCTTAAATACACTTGTTTATCATAAAACTTTGGCTACGCCTTACACTGCTGGCCGTGCGTTACGTGTATTGAAGCGTTAACAATCAGGAGACTCGCTTCTCTGAGACTCTCCAAGGGCAAAAATAAGACTTAGATCACATATGGAATTCTATCGAAACAGGAACTCAGATAGAAATTTCAAGCATGACCGTTAGCAAGCATTAAAAAACGTGAGAAGCAAAGAAATGCTGTAGATTATCTTAGATACAAAAAAGCAGGCTATTAAGCCTGCTTTCTAATATCAGAATTTAATGATGCTCTTCATTCAACAGATCATCTTTCGCAGCAGCTAAATATTGAATCATTGACCAATATGTCAAGAAAGTTGCCACATACAAGGCCGCAAAGCCTAGCCAAACCATCCATTCATCGTAACGCCATATCAACACCCATAAGGCGAACATTTGCGAAACAGTTTTTACTTTGCCAACCCAAGATACCGCAACACTCGCTCGCTTACCGATTTCAGCCATCCATTCTCGCAATGCTGAGATAATGATTTCTCGCGCAATCATCGTTACCGCAGGAATGGTCACCCAAATTGAATGGTAATGTTCCGTGATTAAAATCAATGCCGTTGCCACTAGCACTTTATCAGCAACAGGATCAATAAACGCACCAAAACGAGAAGTTTGGCCAAGTTTACGGGCCAACATACCGTCAAGCCAGTCAGTAAAACCCGCTACCCAAAACACCATTGCTGCTGCAAACGGTGCCCATGAATAAGGTAGATAAAAGACAACCACAAAAACAGGGATTAGGAACAGTCTAAGAAGAGACAGAATGTTCGGGATATTCAAACGCATTTTATTATTCTCTTACACATTGCGGCTTAATGTTGCGCGATTTTCCTTATTGTTTCAATGCTTGGAAAATAATTTCTGCTAAAGAGTGACTTATTCCCGGTACTTTGGCGATTTCTTCGACACTTGCACGTTTAAGTTCTTGTAACCCACCCATGTACTTGAGTAACGCCTGACGTCGTTTAGGGCCAATTCCCTCAATCCCTTCAAGTGCACTAGTACGTCTGGTTTTACCTCGCTTAGCACGATGCCCCGCTATAGCATGGTTATGGCTTTCATCACGAATATGTTGAATAAGGTGCAGCGCTGGATCATCGCTTGGTAAATGAAACTCGTCCCCATCGACTGTAATCAGCGTTTCTAAACCTGGTTTGCGAGTAACGCCTTTTGCAATACCAATCATGATGGGACGCTTTGGCCAATCTCCCCAATATTGCGAAATGATGTCATGCGCACGATTTAACTGGCCTTTACCACCATCGATAAAGATGATGTCGGGAATTTTCTCTACGTCCAATTGCTTCGAATAACGGCGCTCCAACGCTTGTCCCATTGCAGCGTAATCGTCACCACCAGTAATCCCAGTGATGTTATAGCGACGATACTCCTGCTTAACGGGGCCTTCATTGTTGAACACCACACACGATGCAATCGTACTTTCCCCCATGGTATGGGAGATATCAAAACACTCCATCCGAGCAATAGACTCCAACTTCAATGTTTCGCGAAGCGCATGAAAACGCTGATTAATCGTCATCTTGTGATTGATTTTGGTGGTAATCGCCGTTAGTGCATTCGTGTTCGAAAGCTTGAGATACCTTGCTCGAGAGCCAGTTGGCGAGGTATGGAAATGAACCTTACGACCTGCCACTTCACTTAACGCTTTCTGTATTGGCGCAATATCTTCTGCCAACTCTTGATTCAAAATAATACGAGAAGGAATCGTGCGCGCTTCGTTATGGCTCAAATAGTATTGAGTCAGAAAACTATCGAACACTTCCTGCTGGCTTGTATTTTGTGGGATTTTCGGAAAATGGCTACGGCTACCAAGCACTTTACCTTGGCGTATCATTAGGATATGAATACACGCAATACCATTCTCCTGAGCAAACCCTAGTACATCCATATCATCCATGCTGTCTTCTGAGACATACTGCTGCTCTTGAACACGTCTAATCGCTTGGATTTGATCGCGAAATTTAGCGGCATCTTCAAAGCGCAGTTGCTGACTGGCAACTTCCATTTTCTCGATCAGTTGTTTGAGTACTTGCTGGTCTTTGCCTTGCAAAAACATGCGCACAAAGCCAACCAACTCTGCGTATTCTTCATCAGAAATGATGGTATCAACGCATGGCCCTGCACAACGGCCAATTTGGTACATCAAACATGGGCGCGTTCGGTTGGAATAGACGGTGTCTTCACACTGACGCACAGGAAATATCTTTTGCAGCAAATGCAATGTTTCTCTTACTGCACCAGAATCTGGGTAGGGGCCAAAATATTCACCTTTGCGCTTCTTGGCGC
Organism: Vibrio sp. ArtGut-C1; assembly: GCF_002105475.1. Classification (NCBI taxonomy): domain Bacteria; kingdom Pseudomonadati; phylum Pseudomonadota; class Gammaproteobacteria; order Vibrionales; family Vibrionaceae; genus Vibrio; species Vibrio sp. ArtGut-C1. Next base: position 45,183 of record NZ_NCTH01000010.1, read on the forward strand.
CACGGTGGATAGAAAGCCGTGGGTGCTTATGACCGCTAATAAAGATATAAGGGTAAGACTTATCATCTCGCAGCAAAACATTGTATTTCGGTAAATACTGCTTGATGTAGTTATGCTCTAAGATGAGCGCTTCTGTCTCAGTGTGAGTCACTGTGACGTCAATTTTGGCGATATTACTGACAAGCGCGCGAGTTTTCTCACTGTCTACTTTTTTTCGAAAGTAGCTTGAAAGGCGCTTTTTTAGGTCTTTGGCTTTACCTACATAGATGACAACAGCTTCGGCGTTGTACATTCTGTAAACGCCGGGCTGATGAGTTACTGTCTTGAGAAAGGAAGCCGAATCGAAGGGAGGATTCACGCTAAAGGGTCTCGGTGTCCAGCATTCCGTGGCGAATCGCTAAGTGAGTTAACTCAACGTCACCATTAATGTCCAATTTACTAAAGAGTCGGTAGCGATAGCTGTTGACTGTCTTTGGACTTAAATTAAGTTGCTCAGAAATATCCGTTACCTTTTGGCCTTTGGTGATCATAAGCATGATCTGCAATTCACGTTCGGATAAGTCTTTAAAAGGGTTCTCAGAGGCTGGAGAAAATTGACTCAATGCCATCTGCTGCGCAATCTCTGGTGAGATGTAACGCTGCCCACTATTAACTACACGAATCGCATTCACCATTTCATCAGGGCCAGCACCTTTGGTTAAATAACCAGACGCACCTGCCTGCATCACCTTGGTTGGAAACGGGTTTTCTGTATGAACGGTAAGTACGATGATTTTCACATCAGGATTCACGCGAAGAATTTTTTTAGTGGCTTCCAAGCCACCAATTCCTGGCATGTTCATGTCCATTAAAACGACGTCAGCATGATTACTGCGACACCATTTTACTGCATCTTCACCGCTGTCAGCTTCTCCTGCTACGTTCATTCCACGGACGTCTTCAATAATACGTCGTATCCCTGTGCGAACCAGCTCGTGATCATCTACAAGGAAAACATTTATCAAACTTGTATCTCCACACTTTGTATTGGTTCTGCACCCACATAACCATTATTTGTTAAATGTGGATATCAGTATGACTGCCTATATACTAACGTAATCGACAAAAAATTGCTTTCTATGAATATGTGCTGAAACGCAAACTTTAGCAAGAACTTATTCATAAACCACTCTATTATTTTAGAGCGTGATGAGCAGAACCGAAATCTAAGAAAAGACAATTAACAACATTAAGTACAATAAATCAAGTAACTAGGTTTCATATTGCCCAGAGAAACACGCTATAACTTAAAATGACACTGCCCCTCTTGCACCAAAGGCTAACTTGTAATCACTAATTCCAGCAAAAATTTGAACCGTTTTCTTTACTGGTTATTTTTACAGTTCTTAATGTTAAACTAGCGTTCTTCAAGTTTTCTAAGGTTTCTCACATTTGAATATCCAACAAGGCTTTCTGCTTACTCGACAGGCACGAGACATCAAAGGTCAAACTCAAATCGAGCTGTGGCTTTCGACAGAAGCAGGTCCTACTCAGTTACTTATTAATGGTGAGAAGCCAGTATTTTTTATCGCTCAGAAACACTCAGAGCAAGCAAAAACACTCGCGCGAGAAAAAAACATACCCGTCGACATCCGCCTTTTGGATCTCAAAACGTTTGAACATACGCCTCTTGCTGCCTGCTATACCAATGTAACCAGAGACGCTCTCGCACTCAAAGACACATTCGCTCAAAAAGATATCACCACGTACGAAAGTGATATTCGCCTCACCGATCGCTACCTCATGGAGCGTTTTATTAAAGGCAGTATTGAGTTTACAGGCAATGTGACTCGTACCAATGGCTACCAACGCGTCCAGAACGCAAAATGCCGTACGGGGCAATATGAGCCGAAGTTAAACGTTGTCTCGTTAGATCTAGAATGCTCTGAGAAAGGCATTCTTTACTCCATCGGATTAGACAGCGTCATGGATTCCCGCGTTATCATGATCGGAGAACCAGAACCTTCGGATACACCGATACAATGGGTCCAGGATGAAAAGGCGCTTCTAGAAGCACTCATCGATTGGTTTAAAAAATTCGACCCCGATGTCATTGTCGGTTGGAATGTCATTGATTTTGACTTTCGTCTGCTACACAAACGAGCAGAATGGCACAACATGAAGCTAATGCTTGGCAGAGCAGACCAAGCCAGCTTTTTTAGAAGTTCATCTCAAAGCCAACAAGGGTTTATCTCCATTCCCGGGCGAGTTGTGATGGATGGTATCGATACGCTAAAAACGGCTACTTACCACTTTCGATCTTGGTCATTAGAGTCTGTATCTCAAGAACTCTTGGGGGAAGGTAAAGAAATCCACAACGTTCATGACCGTATGGATGAGATCAATCGTATGTACCGCTCCGACAAACCATCGCTGGCTAAATATAACTTACAAGACTGCGTGTTGGTGAACAAGATTTTCAATCACACTCACCTGCTCGACTTTGCAATTGAACGCTCTCGCCTCACTGGTGTAGAACTGGATCGTGTCGGTGGCTCGGTAGCGGCATTCACTAACTTATACATGCCGCAAATACACCGCGCAGGCTATGTTGCCCCGAATCTACACCCAGAAAATTGGATTGCGAGCCCCGGCGGTTACGTGATGGACTCCATTCCTAACCTATATGATTCTGTTTTAGTATTGGATTTTAAGAGTCTATACCCATCGATTATTCGCTCTTTCTTGATTGATCCTATGGGTTTGGTTGAGGGGTTATTACTCGATATTGGTAAAGAAGATGATCAGGCAGTACCTGGCTTTCGCGGTGGTCAGTTCCATCGTACGAAACACTTTTTGCCAGAAATGATTGAAAAGCTTTGGGCAGCACGTGATGTCGCGAAAAAGAACAATGAAAAAGCTTTTTCTCAGGCAATCAAAATCATCATGAACTCCTTTTATGGCGTACTGGGCTCATCGGGATGTCGTTTCTTTGATACTCGATTAGCTTCTAGTATTACCATGCGCGGACATGAGATCATGAAGCAAACTAAAGTGCTGATTGAGGAACAAGGCTATCAAGTGATTTACGGCGATACGGATTCCACATTTGTGTCGTTGAATCGACCATACAGTCAAGTAGAAGCCGACGCTGTTGGAAATCAATTAGTTGATTACATCAACTCTTGGTGGCAAGAACACCTGCGTTCTGAGTACAACCTAACATCTATGTTGGAAATCGAATATGAAACCCATTATCGCAGATTCCTTATGCCAACGATTCGTGGCGCAGAAACTGGCTCGAAAAAGCGCTATGCGGGTTTAATCGGTGAAGGAGAGCAAGAACGGATTGTATTTAAAGGGTTAGAAAGTGCCCGTACTGACTGGACCTCGTTAGCACAGAAATTTCAAAATACACTCTATAGCATGATTTTCCATGGTGAAGATCCAAGCGACTATGTCCGAGAGATGGTTGAGAAAACTAACAACGGTGAATTTGATGAACAGTTGGTGTATCAAAAGCGACTGCGCAGAAAACTGCATGAGTATCAGAAGAACGTCCCGCCACAAGTGCGTGCAGCTCGTTTAGCGGATGAGATAAATGCCAAGCTTGGACGCCCATTACAGTATCAAAACAAAGGACGAATTGAATACATTATAACCGTGAACGGTCCTGAACCTTATGAGTACCTCAATAGCCCGATTGATTATCAACATTACATTGATAAACAACTCAAACCCGTTGCAGATGCGATTCTCCCTTTCATTGGGACGGATTTTGACAGGCTTTCAGCACCTCAAATGGGGTTGTTTTAACCGATACGAAACTCTGTTTTCTGGTACTGTTTGACTAACCAATCACCAAACGCATCAATTAGCCCGATAACAGAACGCTTGGGAATACCCCGGCCAGAAAGTAAAATTTCTAGCCGCTCGATCTCAAGCTGCTTTTCAGGATGATAAGTTAAGAATACCTTGCCACATTGTATAGGGTCATCAAACCAACGTTTATCTCGATACATCACCAAAGAGTATGACGCCCTTAGTAGCTTTTTAGCAATCACGCGTTGAGCGACCACCTGCTCTTCTATCGTCTTCGCTTGGACGATTTTTTTGCGATACACCGTAATCCAATCTTCCACATCCATATTCCAGTGCTTAGCAATTTCCCAACTTGGAACGTAATCACCAAAACAGTCTGCCAGATCATCACCATAGACACAGACACAGCAATGCTTAAGCATAAAGCCCCAAGTGAAAATGCTATCTAAGTTAGCCACTTCACTCACTAACGCTGTGCGGACCGATACGCCACTAACTTGAGGATGACTTTGCTGCGCGCGCCACTTAATCGTGTTGAGTAAAGTCGCGCGATTGTGCTCAAAGGATGATTGAGTAACGACAACCAGGTCTAAGTTCGACCTTCCTGCGACCGCTGTTTTGCGAGCGACGCTACCATACACATACACGCTGTGTAAGTTTTGCCCCAGTCCACCTTTGAGACAAGCGGTAACTTCTCTAATTAAAGGCGCAAACTCTGGTTGAAATGGTTGTTTAGGATCGATAACAGGCAGAGACATGACTTAAAACGTGATCTCAGATGGTTCAAGAAGTTGAGCTATATGTTCTCTTAGCCGACTCACTGAATCAAGTCCATTCAGGTGTTTAGTCATGGGAGTAACAACAAATTTCTGCAATGAATTTTAATGCTAGGCGGCTAACTTAGCGCTATAATCACCGAGTTTTGCTTAATAAGTATGAATAGGAATATACAATGCCAAAGGCAAGTGAAATCAAAAAAGGCTTCGCAATCGAGTCTAATGGTAAAACTCTTCTAGTTAAAGACATCGAAGTAACGACTCCTGGCGGTCGTGGCGGCGCTAAAATCTACAAAATGCGTTGTACAGATCTAAACACGGGCGCACGTGTAGATGAGCGTTACAAGTCTGATGACGTTGTTGAAACGGTAGAAATGAACAAACGTGCAGTTGTGTACTCATACGCTGACGGCGATGAGCACATCTTCATGGATAACGAAGACTACTCACAATACACATTCAAGCACAATGAAGTTGAAGACGACATGCTGTTCATCAACGAAGATACACAAGGTATCCACATTATCCTTGTTAACGGTGCTGCTGTGGGTATTGAACTACCATCTTCTGTTGAGCTAGTGATTGAAGAAACTGACCCGTCAATCAAAGGTGCTTCTGCATCTGCTCGTACTAAACCAGCACGCTTCGCTTCAGGTCTTGTCATCCAGGTTCCTGAGTACATTGCAACTGGTGACCGTGTTATCATTAACACAGCTGAACGTAAATACATGAGCCGAGCATAAGCATGTCTGATTTGATTTCTTACGACGACGTCATCGACGCAGCGTACGACATTTTCCTTGAAATGGCTCCAGATAATCTAGAGCCTGCTGACGTGATTCTGTTTACTGCGCAATTTGAAGATCGTGGTGCCGCAGAACTTGTTGAAACTGGTGATGACTGGGTTGAACATGTTGGCTTCGAGATCGACAAAGAAGTATATGCAGAGGTTCGTATCGGCCTAGTAAATGAGGAAAATGACGTTCTTGATGACGTATTTGCTCGTATGCTAATCAGCCGAGACCCTGAACATAAGTTCTGCCATATGCTTTGGAAACGCGATTAACGTTTCTTCATCATGATAAAAAATACCAGCCTAGCGCTGGTATTTTTTTATCTGCTGTTTTTGTTTAGCTGCGATATTTGTTTATCCAAACACCCTTCTCTATATCGGCTTTAGATCCTTTCGCTATGTAACAGATAAGAAAAAGGCTTGCCGAATTGGCAAGCCTTTCTGATGTTTTGCTATCGATTAACGATGCTTGTTACGTGCGCCTTGGTCACCAGCAGTCTTCTTCGGCTTACGACGAGAAGGGTTGTTACTGCGACCTTTTGGCGTGTTAACACGCTCTTCATGGCGCTTAACTGCGCGACGAATTTTTTGGCTGCGTGCACGCTCACGTTTGCGTGACGTGTTGTCTTTGTTCAGATCAAGCATGGTTTCTTTTTCTGGACGAAGCTCTACAAGCTCACGCAAGTAGTTTACTTCTTTCAGGTCAAGCTCCATCCAACCACCACGAGGCAGTTTCTTGTCTAAGAAGATGTCGCCGTAACGAACACGTTTCAGACGACTAACGGTACACTCTTGCGATTCCCATAGTCGACGAACTTCGCGGTTACGACCTTCGTTGATAACAACGTAAAACGTGTGGTTCATGCCTTCACCACCCGCGTAAACAACATCTTCGAAACGAGCTAAACCGTCTTCCAGTTCAACACCTTTTACTAGATTACGAACTTTCTGTTCAGTTACTTCACCGAACACACGTACTAGGTATTCACGTTCAACTTGGCGGCTTGGGTGCATTAAGCGGTTCGCCAGTTCACCATCCGTTGTGAAAAGCAGAAGACCAGAAGTGTTCGCATCCAGACGACCAACTGAAATCCAACGAGAGCCACGAATTTTTGGCAGACGATCAAAAACAGTACGACGACCTTCTGGATCGTGACGAGTACACAGTTCACCTTCAGGTTTGTAGTACGCAAGTACACGACAAATCACTTCTTCTTGAATCTTTGCAGAGACAATGTGACCATCGATACGAACTACGCTGCTCTCGTCTTCAAGTCTTTCACCAAGCTTAGCGACTACACCGTTCACGCTAACGCGACCAGATTTAATTAACGATTCAATCTCACGACGAGAACCGTGACCAGCACGTGCTAATACTTTTTGTAACTTTTCGCTCATTTATCTACCTATGTGTCGTCTTCACAGACGTCTAGACCAGAATTGGTCTGTATTTTGCTAATTACCCATTTCAGTGGGATTTTTCGGTCCGACATTATACGTAACTTTCTCAGTTAATGTAAGCTAAATCGGCGCCATTCTCCACACCCAAAATTCACTTTAAAACATCGAAAATATTTACTCTATTCTGCAACTTTTTTCCTACTTAATGCTGATATTGCCCAGCGAGAATCCCACTAATATCGGTCTTCCCGAGCCACTTTAACCGTGCAGTACCTGATAAAATTGTCAGGGTTACAACGATAACCACTTGGGGTGTGTTTACTGTTCGTGTTGCTTTAAAAACAACGAAGAATAAGCCGTCCCTGTTTGCTGCTAAGTAATACCAATCATCGTGGATAAATGAGCACTCATAGCAAGAAAGAAGCATCGGTAAGTCACTATTTACTATTAAAAATGACACTAACGTTATCGTGTATTTTAACTAGCTAGATTAGCTCTGCATTTTCGGCGATTGGCATAAATCAGACAAAAAGGAATAGAACAATGTCTATGCTAAATCTAGACCTAAATTGGATTTTTGGGACATCTCAAGATGACGATATGACCGGTACAAAAGGGTCTGAAACAACCGATATTTTCTTCGGCTTCTGTGGTGATGATAAGTTCGTAGGATACGGAGGCAATGATGTTGTCTTCGGGGGCTGGGGAGACGATACCTTGCTCGGTGGCCGAGGGAACGACTTTGTTTCTGGCGGCTTTGGCAACGACTTCCTATCGGGCGGATTAGGAAGTGACAAGCTCTTTGGTGGTTGTGGCGATGATACAATTTTTGATTACTCAGGCAACAACTACTTGAGTGGGGGTTGGGGTAACGACACGCTCGTCGTTGGCGATGGTGAATCAGTACTGAGCGGCGGCTGTGGAGACGACACTTTCGTGCTTACAAACCGCCTGGCTATTGGTGTACCCGATCAACCTGTATCTTCCAACGATATTGATATTAAAGCCGATATTGTCGATTTTAATATTTTTCATGACAAACTTGTCTTCGATATGGGCAGAGACACCGACAATGATGGCATTCGCGATACGTTCTTAGATTCAGCGGATGATCTTACTTTATCTTACAACGAGTGTGGTTGGGCGGTATTCTCTAGTGATGAATACAATGTTGAAGTGACACTAAACGGCGTGAGCTCTGCATACATCAACTATGCTGAACAAAATGGTATCGACATTTTCGATTTCGCTTAATCTCAATCAGCGAAGTTCGCTGAGATACTCAATAATAAGAAACTAAAATAGGAGGCGCGATGCCTCCTATTTTGTTTGACGGTGGTGTACGTCTATTAATCGAATTATTCGAATGGTGCCGGGTCACCTGACCCCAAACGCACCACAACAGGTTCACCTTCGCTAAAGTCAATGACGGTCGTAGGTTGTTCACCTAAGTAACCGCCATTAAGAATCACATCAACCGCATGTTCTAGTTTATCGCGAATATCTTCCGGATCAGACTCTGTTACGTCACTGCCAGGTAGGATCAACGACGTAGACATCATCGGTTCACCTAATGCTTCCAACAAGTCCAAGGCAATTTGATTGTCTGGAACACGGATACCGATGGTCTTACGTTTCGCGTTCATCAAACGACGCGGCACTTCTTTCGTGCCTTTGAAGATGAAGGTGTAAGGACCTGGTGTGTTGTTTTTCAGTAGTCGGAATGCAGAGTTATCCACTCGCGCATATAGAGAAAGTTCCGACAAATCACGACACAATAAAGTAAAGTTATGCTTATCATCGAGACGACGGATCTGACAGATTCGTTCCAGTGCCTGTTTGTTCTCCAACTGACAGCCAAGTGCGTACCCTGAATCGGTAGGGTACACCACAACGCCGCCGTTACGAATGATTGCTACTGCTTGATTAATCAAGCGAGCCTGTGGGTTTTCTGGGTGAACGTAAAAAAACTGGCTCATTGTAATTCCTCATTATCGAGCCTCTCGGCTCTATATTCTTATGTGGAGCTTGAATGCCGCCTTGTTGTGCTTTATCAAGTGACTTCAAGATTCAAAGTGTTGTTCAGTTCCAACGACAAGGAAAGCCACATTGAGACGCAATATATACACTTTCCAGTTGTTTGACGCTGAAACCCACACCTTGAGGTTACTTTGATATATCCAACGAAGGATCAATACCCCAATCTTTCCAAACTGGTTCGACGCCAGCAGGCAACCAAAGGTTCCTTCCTAGCTCCATCCAAGGGGATGGGTAGTGAAAATCACTGCCTTGAGACGCTAATAGTTTGTATTGTATAGCATAATCAGCCAAGTTGCGCCTTTCTTGTTGCGCTTGCTGTGGCTGTGCAACTTCCATCGCATCGCCGTTTGCTTCTACAAACGCTGCTAGAAGACGCTTAATCCACTTCGCTGTCAACTTATATCTTCCAGGATGCGCTAATACCGCCAAACCACCAGCAGCATGGATAGCATCAACCGCATCTTTCATCGAGCACCAATTCGGTGGTACATAACCTGGGTTATTACGCGTTAGGTATTTTTTAAACACCACTTGCATGGTTTTTGCGTAACCATTATCCACCAACCATTTCGCGAAGTGCGCTCTCGTGACAGGCGCATCACCGGCGATCTGCCTTACCTCTTCGAGCACACCTTCCCGAGTTGCTTTTTGTAGTCGCTCTGCAATCAACTCTGACCTTGTTATGCGGTGCTGCTTCTGCTGCTCGATGAGGGCGGATAATTGTTCATTTTCCGGATCGATATTCAAGCCGACAATATGAATGTCTTTGTTTTGCCAGACAGTCGATATCTCAATGCCGTTGATGATTTTGATCGGCAAATTATTGTCTTGAACGTATTGCTTGGCTAACGCCAAGCCGTCAACCGTATCGTGATCAGTGATCGCCAAAACCTCGATATCAAAACTCAGCGCCCTTTCCACTAAATCTTTAGGCTCTAACCGACCGTCCGATGCAGTGGTGTGACTATGTAAATCAATTCTCATATTTTTATCGTTTTAATGCTGTTTTGGGGTTGACTTTTTACTCTCACACTAGTTAACTAGTACACAAATACAAAGTACGTAATTTAAGGTTCACCATGTTACAAGAATTTAACCAAAACCAAAAAGCGAAAGTTGCGGTTTGTCTTAATAAGGCAAACTCATCAGATCTTGCTTGGTGGCGCACTTGGACTAGTTCTTGGTGGGCAAACGTATACTTCTAGTTTATAGAACCAAACGTTGTAAAGCCCGCTACTTAAGCGGGCTTTTTTGTTTTGTTGCTCATTTCACATTCAACTGCCTAAACATTAATCGAATATGGCTAACTCTAGATTGGGGGAACGTTTGCTTTATGCGACTATGTACGGCAGGAAGATTTAGACAGCTACAAGGAGGTCTTGTGAATAAGGCCATAGAAATCAAGAAACTTGGATGCCTAGAAGTATTAAAGACTTCGGTTCCTTACACTCAAGACCCAACACGTTTGTTCCATACCATTTGTGAGAACAAAAGAGATAGCTTGCTTCTCGAATCCGCTGAAATTGATTCGAAACAGAATCTAAAATCACTTTTAATCGTCGATTCAGCGGTGCGCATCGTTTGTTACGGCCACACTGTAAACATGCAGGCGTTAACCAACAACGGTAAAAACCTACTGTCTCACCTAAACCAGAACATCCGTGGTGACGTTGAGAGTAAGTTCGATGGCGAAACGCTGACTTTGGAGTTTAGCCAGCCATACGACACGTTAGATGAAGACTCTCGACTACGTGAAGCTTCTTCTTTTGACGCGCTACGTTTAGTGCAACACAGCTTCGATGTTTCACAGCAAGACAAACACGCGATTTTCCTTGGCGGTCTGTTTGCCTACGACTTAGTCGCAAACTTCGAGCCGCTTGGTAATGCAAAAGCAACCAATCAATGTCCAGATTACGTTTTCTACGTAGCGGAAACATTGCTTGTTGTCGACCATCAAACGGAATCTTGCCAGCTTCAAGCTACATTGTTTGTGGATGATTCAGAAAAACTAGCGCTAGAGACTCGCATCGCAGAAATCAGCGCTCAATGTGCGGCGCCAAAGTTACTTCCAAATGCAGAGCAAATCGCCGACGTAACGGTAGAACCTAGCGTATCTGATGATGACTTCTGTCAAATCGTTCGCGACTTAAAAGAGTTCGTAGTGAAAGGCGATGTGTTCCAAGTCGTACCATCTCGCCGATTCACTCTACCTTGCCCTTCTCCACTCGCTGCTTACAAAGAACTGAAACAAAGTAACCCAAGCCCTTACATGTTCTACATGCAAGATGAGCTGTTCACTTTGTTTGGCGCATCACCAGAAAGCGCGCTTAAGTACGAAACCGACACCAACCAAATTGAAATCTACCCAATCGCAGGCACTCGTCGCCGTGGTAAGCGCCCTAACGGCGAGATCGATTTCGACCTAGATAGCCGCATCGAACTTGAACTGCGCACCGACATGAAAGAAAACGCAGAACACATGATGTTGGTTGACTTAGCACGTAACGACGTCGCTCGTATTGCTCAAGCTGGCACTCGCCACGTAGCAGACCTACTAAAAGTCGACCGCTACAGCCACGTAATGCACTTAGTATCTCGTGTGGTTGGTCAACTGCGTGAAGACCTAGACGCCCTGCACGCATACCAAGCATGTATGAACATGGGTACGCTCACTGGTGCACCAAAGATTCGTGCGATGCAGTTGATTCGCGATGTAGAAGGCGCACGACGCGGTAGCTACGGCGGTGCTGTGGGTTACCTTACCGGCGAAGGTACACTCGACACATGTATCGTAATTCGCTCAGCTTACGTTGAGAACGGCATTGCTCAAGTTCAAGCTGGTGCAGGCGTTGTGTTCGACTCTGAACCACAAGCGGAAGCAGACGAAACGCGCGGTAAAGCACAAGCGGTAATCTCTGCTATTCAAGCAGCGCATTCTCAACCTACGAACAAGGAGTAGCAGACATGGCGAACATCGTATTCATCGATAACTTTGACTCGTTCACCTACAACCTTGTGGATCAGTTCCGCTCGCTAGGCCACTCAGTCAAGATTTACCGAAACAACATCCCAGCAGAAACCATCGAACAAGCGGTAAACGAGCTTGAAAACCCAGTGGTTCTGCTATCGCCGGGCCCTGGTGCACCGTCAGAGGCAGGCTCAATGCCAGAACTTATCCTACGCATGAAAGGCAAAGTTCCGATGATCGGTATTTGTCTTGGTCACCAAGCGATTGTTGAAGCATACGGCGGCACCGTCGCTGGCGCGGGTGAAATCATTCACGGTAAGGTGTCTATGATGGAGCACCAAAACCATGCGATTTACCAAAACCTACCATCACCACTTGCGATTGCACGTTACCACTCGCTGGTTGCGACCAAAGTTCCTGAGAGTCTAACCATCACGGCAGAAGTGGATGACTTGGTGATGTCTGTTGTACATGAAGAAGATAAAGTTTGCGGGTTCCAGTTCCACCCGGAATCTATTATGACGACCTACGGAGCAACACTGTTGGCCAATGCCATTGAATGGGCACTTGAAGAACAAACTTCAGTGAACCCACTCACTGCTTAAAAAGCACTTGGCACATAAGAAATTTAGGAGAGGAAATATGGACGCAATCATCAACCCTATTATTACCAAACTGTACGAGCAAGAATCGCTTACTCAGGAAGAGAGCCAACAGCTGTTTGACATCATCATCCGTGGTGAACTAGACCCAATTTTGATGGCATCAGCACTGACTGCACTAAAAATCAAAGGCGAAACACCGGATGAAATTGCGGGTGCGGCAAAAGCACTGCTGGCAAACGCAAACCCATTTCCTCGCCCAGATTACGATTTCGCAGATATCGTAGGTACTGGTGGAGACGGTCACAACACCATCAATATTTCAACCACCGCGGCATTTGTTGCTGCAGCATGTGGTCTAAAAGTGGCAAAGCACGGCAACCGCAGCGTTTCAAGCAAATCGGGTTCTTCTGACCTTCTTGATTCATTTGGTATCAACCTAGCCATGAGCGCAGAAGATACGCGCAAAGCGGTCGACGATATCGGTGTTGCTTTCCTATTTGCACCTCAATACCACGGTGGTGTGCGCCATGCGATGCCTGTGCGTCAAACTATGAAAACACGCACCATCTTTAACATTCTTGGTCCACTGATTAACCCAGCTCGTCCAAACATCGAATTGATGGGTGTTTACAGTGAAGAACTGGTTCGTCCTATCGCGGAAACCATGCTACAAATGGGTATGAAGCGCGCCGCAGTGGTACACGGAAGTGGTTTGGACGAAGTCGCGATTCATGGCGAAACAACGGTTGCAGAAATCAAAGACGGCAAGATCACTGAGTACACGCTAACACCAGCAGACTTCGGTCTAGAAGCGCACCCGTTAGAAGCAATCAAAGGTGGCGTTCCTGAAGAAAACAAGGCGATCATTACCAATATCCTGACGGGTAAAGGTACAGACGCACAATTGGGCGCAGTGGCGGTGAACGTTGCGCTGCTAATGCGTCTATTCGGCCACGAAGATTTAAAAGCCAACACGCAACAAGCGATTGAGGCAATGAATTCAGGCAAGGCGTACCAATTGGTACAACAACTTGCCGCACACGCTTAAGGAATTGAAGAAGATGACTGACTTCAACACTCAGCAAGCTGACAACCTGTCTGAACACGTTTCTAAGAAAGAAGCAGAAATGGCAGAAGTACTGGCAAAAATTGTCCGCGACAAATATCAGTGGGTAGCAGACCGTAAGGTATCTCAACCGCTAAGCACATTTCAGTCTGATTTGCTGCCATCGGACCGCAGCTTCTACGATGCACTGAGTGGCGAAAAGACAGCATTCATCACCGAATGTAAGAAGGCGTCTCCTTCCAAAGGTTTGATTCGTGGTCACTTCGACTTGGATTACATTGCATCGGTTTACAACAACCATGCTGATGCAATTTCAGTATTAACAGACGAGAAATACTTCCAAGGTAACTTTGACTTTCTTCCTCAAGTGCGTGGTCAAGTCAAACAACCCGTTCTGTGCAAAGACTTCATGGTAGACACCTACCAAGTTTACCTAGCGCGTCATTACAGTGCTGATGCTGTCTTGCTAATGCTGTCTGTCCTCAATGATGAAGAGTACAAAGCCCTAGAAGAAGCAGCACACAGCCTGAACATGGGCATTCTGACCGAAGTCAGCAACGAAGACGAGCTTCATCGTGCCGTTAATCTAGGAGCACGCGTTATCGGCATCAATAACCGTAACTTGCGCGACCTAAGTACCGATTTGAATCGTACGAAAGAACTGGCACCGACAATTCGCGAATTAGCACCAAACGCGACCGTGATTTCAGAATCTGGCATTTATACACATCAACAAGTTCGTGATTTAGCGGAATACGCAGACGGCTTCTTGATTGGTAGTTCACTGATGGCGGAAGACAACCTAGAACTTGCTGTACGTAAAGTGACGTTAGGCGAAAACAAAGTGTGTGGCTTAACGCACCCAGATGACGCAGCGAAAGCCTATCAAGCTGGTGCGGTATTTGGTGGCCTGATTTTTGTCGAGAAGTCTAAGCGTGCGGTTGACCTTGAAGGTGCGCGCTTAACCATGAGCGGTGCTCCACTGAACTATGTAGGCGTGTTCCAAAATCACGATATCGATTTTGTTGCTTCTGTCGTGACCTCTCTGGGTTTGAAAGCGGTGCAACTGCATGGTCAAGAAGACCAAGCTTACGTAAACCAACTCAAAGCCGAACTGCCAACAACAGTAGAAATTTGGAAAGCTTACGGCGTGACTGATGCGAAGCCAGAACTACTTGCAGACCACATCGACCGCCATCTATTAGATGCTCAAGTTGGCACCCAAACTGGCGGAACTGGTCAAGTGTTCGACTGGTCACTGATCGGTGACCCAAGTCAAATTATGCTAGCAGGCGGACTGTCGCCAGAAAATGCTCAACAAGCAGCGACACTAGGTTGCTTGGGATTAGATTTAAACTCTGGTGTAGAAAGTGCGCCAGGCAAAAAAGATTCACAGAAGTTGCTCGCGGCATTCACCGCCATTCGCAACTACTAAAGCTGGATATCAGCTAAAAAATTTAAAGCTATTCGTAGAGAAAAATACGAGAAGGAATATAACGATGGCAAAACTGAATGCCTACTTTGGCGAATACGGCGGTCAGTACGTTCCGCAAATTCTAGTTCCAGCACTGGAGCAACTAGAGCAAGCGTTTATCGACGCGCAAGAAGATCCAGAATTCCGCAGCGAATTCATGACACTTCTTCAAGAGTATGCGGGCCGTCCAACGGCTTTGACTCTAACTCGTAACCTAACTAAAGGTACGAAAACCAAACTGTACCTAAAACGTGAAGACCTGCTTCACGGTGGTGCCCACAAGACTAACCAAGTGTTGGGTCAAGCGCTACTTGCGAAACGCATGGGCAAAAACGAAATCATCGCTGAAACTGGCGCAGGTCAACACGGTGTTGCAACCGCACTAGCGTGTGCACTGCTTGGTCTTAAGTGTCGCGTTTACATGGGTGCAAAAGACGTTGAACGTCAAAGCCCGAACGTATTCCGTATGAAACTAATGGGTGCAGAAGTCATTCCTGTCCACTCGGGTTCAGCAACGCTTAAAGACGCATGTAACGAAGCGCTGCGCGACTGGTCTGCAACTTATGAAGATGCGCACTACCTACTAGGTACAGCGGCAGGCCCTCACCCATTCCCAACCATCGTGCGTGACTTCCAACGCATGATTGGTGAAGAAACGAAGAATCAGATTTTGGCACGTGAAGGTCGTCTTCCTGACGCCGTTATCGCGTGTGTGGGCGGTGGTTCAAACGCGATTGGTATGTTTGCTGACTTCATCGAAGAAGAAAGCGTTCGCCTAATTGGTGTTGAGCCAGCAGGTAAAGGTATCGATACCGACCAACACGGCGCACCGCTTAAACATGGTAAAACGGGTATCTTCTTTGGTATGAAAGCGCCATTGATGCAAGATCCAAACGGCCAAGTAGAAGAGTCTTACTCGGTATCCGCTGGCCTTGATTTCCCTTCAGTAGGTCCACAGCACGCACACCTAAACGCAATTGACCGTGCAGAATACGACAACGTAACTGACGACGAAGCGCTCGAGGCATTCCAAGAACTGGCTCGCAGCGAAGGGATCATCCCAGCTCTAGAGTCTTCTCACGCTCTAGCTCATGCATTGCGCATGGCTCGTGAGAATCCTGAGAAAGAACAACTATTGGTCGTAAACCTATCTGGTCGTGGTGACAAAGACATCTTCACCGTACACGCCATCCTAGAAGAAAAAGGAGTGATTTAATGAGCCGTTATGAGAAGATGTTTGCGCGTCTAAACGAAAAAAAACAAGGCGCATTTGTACCGTTCGTAACGGTTTGCGATCCAGACGCAGAACAATCTTACAAGATCATGGAAACCCTCGTTGAGTCTGGCGCAGACGCCCTTGAACTTGGTATTCCATTTTCAGATCCGCTTGCAGATGGCCCAACCATCCAAGGCGCTAACATTCGTGCGCTAGATTCAGGCGCTACACCAGATATCTGCTTTGAACAAATTGGTAAGATTCGTGCTAAATACCCAGATCTGCCTATTGGCCTTCTGATGTACGCGAACCTAGTTTACTCACGCGGTGTCGAAAACTTCTACGAGCGCTGTGCAAAAGCAGGCATCGATTCTGTTTTGATTGCAGACGTACCAACCAATGAAAGTGCAGAGTTTGTTGCAGCAGCAGAGAAGTTTGGTATTCACCCAATCTTCATCGCACCGCCAACGGCAAGTGACGAAACACTGAAGCAAGTATCAGAACTGGGTGGTGGCTACACTTACTTGCTTTCTCGTGCTGGCGTGACAGGCGTAGAGACAAAAGCAAATATGCCAGTTGGTCACATGTTAGATAGATTAAACCAGTTCGATGCACCACCAGCGCTGCTTGGCTTCGGTATTTCTGAACCAGCACAGGTGAAACAAGCAATAGAGTCTGGTGCCGCTGGTGCAATTTCCGGTTCAGCCGTTGTAAAAATTATCGAAGCGAACGTTGAGCAACCACAAATTATGCTCGATAAACTTGGTGATTTTGTGTCAGCGATGAAAGCTGCCACTCAGAAATAATTTCCATTTGATGTAACGCTATAGCGCCCGCTTAACATTCTGTTTAGCGGGCGTTTTCTTGTATGGCGTTTATGCCATATCATTTTTTATTCAACGACCGCACTTTCCAAACCAATCTAAAGCAGAGCAATAAAAGAGTGATAAACTTTGCCACTTAACCAGCACAAATAATAACTAGAGCAGGATGCAGTAAGGTTGCACATGGAAGAAGTCAAAGCATTATTAGCCAAATGTCCTGTATTATCAGGGCTGTCCGAGAAAGGACTTAGTGAAGCAGCACAAATAGCTAAGGTTCGCTGTTTCGACGAAAAAGCACTGATTTGCAATAAAGGGGAACCTCAATCTTCTCTTATGGTCATTGCACAGGGTGCCGTACGAATTAATTCGATGAGTTCAAAAGGCAAAGAAGTCACATTAATGATTTTCGAGGCAGGAGGCTGGTTTGGAGACAATGTTTTTTCTCCCGGCATGCCCCGTATTTTTGGCGCAACCGCGCATTCGGGCGTGACCTTACTGGAACTACCTGGTGATAAATTTCGCCAATTACTCGCCAAATATCCTCAAAGTTACCCTACGATTCTCGACTTACTTAGCCGCCGCTTATGGTCTGCCATTTCTGTTATCGAAGATGATGCGATTAGAGGAATCGAAGAGCGGATTGCAAGAAGATTGCTGTTGCTTGCTGAATACCAACACAACCAAGCTATCAATACTCAGCCGTGTGTCGTGAGAGTGACTAGAGAACATATCGCTAACATGATGGGGCTAACGCGTCAAAGTGTTCATAAAGTACTAAAAAACTTAGAGAGTATTGGGATGCTAGAACTGAAATATGGTTCAGTGACCATTACCAATCCAAAACGCTTAGAAGCGCACATAAAACAACTCGAACAATAGAGTAAACAGATAGTTCATGTGTACACGCTAGCGAGAGATTGCCATCTTCTGTTCTTGAGTAACGTGCACAACACCACTCGCTCCAGACAAGTGGCGCTGTGACCCGAAGTTCATTGAATTGACTAAGCCACATTCAATTCAGATTTCAATTCACGCTTTAAAATCTTTCCTGTTGCACTCATCGGGAGATGCTCACGAATTTCAACATGACGAGGATATTTAAAAGAGGCTAACTGCTCTTTGCCCCACTTTTGTAATGTTTCCGCGTCAATGTACTCTCCCGGTTTAAGCACAACATAAGCCTTTATCTCTTCGCCATACTCTTCATTTGGAATCCCTATCACCGCTACCATTGAGATTGCAGGATGAGTCATAAACACTTCTTCAATTTCTCTAGGGTAAACGTTAAATCCACCTCGAATGATCAGATCTTTCATTCTATCGACGATAAATAGATTACCTGAACTGTCAAAACGGCCAACATCACCAGTATGGAACCAGCCATTTTGTAGCGCGGATTCAGTGACTTCCGGGCGGTCAAGGTATCCCTTCATAACATTATGCCCACGCACAACAATCTCACCTTCTTCACCGATCGGTAGCGCATTGCCTTCAATGTCGACAACTTTTACTTCAACGCCTTGAATCGGTTGACCTACCGATCCTGGTATACGTTCCTGATCTAAATGATTAAAACATGCAATAGGACTTGTTTCTGATAACCCGTATCCTTCTAAGATCGGCACATTAAATGTTTCTTCAAAGGTTCGAAAGATTTCGGTTGGCAATGGCGCACCACCGCTTACTGCAACACGCAATGACGAGGTATCAAATTGGTGCTGGACATGAAGCAAGCCGATATACATCGTTGGCACTCCAGCAAACAACGTCACTTTGTGTTTTTCCATCAGCTCAAGAACATGTTTAGGCTCAAACCTAGGCACTAACACCAAGGTTGCCCCGCCCAAAACACTAGCATTTAAGTGGACGGTTTGACCAAAGGTATGAAATAAAGGCAAAGTTACTAAGTGAATATCATCGGCCTGGCTGCCCATAATGTTTTGTGCCACCAGAGCATTCATTATGATGTTCTGCTGCGTCAGTTCAGCTCCTTTTGGTAAGCCTGTCGTCCCTGATGTATACAAAATAACACAAGTATCATCTGCATTACGCGGTACATAATCTGACAATGGTTCTGCATCCGCTATAAACGCATTGAGAGTTGGCACACCATTCCATTCGTTTTCACTTTGAGATTGAGTCATCACGACCATATTTTCACATATATCAGCCTGCTCAAACGCTTTAACCCCCTCTTTTGCCATTGGCAGTTCTGCTGTCCCTTCAAAACAGAAGTAAAACTTCGCTTTTGAATCTTCTAAGTGATACTTAATTTCTCGCGCTTTCAAAAGCACATTTAATGGGACAGCAACCGCGCCAGCTTTTTGTATCGCATAATAAACAAACGCGAAAAAAGGAATGTTTGGGCATGAGAGCGCAATACGATCGCCCGGAACGACCCCTTTGTTGATTAAAGATGCCGCGATCTTTCCGGTAATCGCATCAAACTGCGCATAAGTTATCTCGACATCACCACATATCAACGCCGTCTTATCTGGTTTACTCGCAGCATTTCTTTGTAATGCAGCAGCAAGATTCATCATAATCGCTTCACCTCTTACTTGTTGATTTTC
This sequence comes from Vibrio sp. ArtGut-C1, assembly GCF_002105475.1. Classification (NCBI taxonomy): domain Bacteria; kingdom Pseudomonadati; phylum Pseudomonadota; class Gammaproteobacteria; order Vibrionales; family Vibrionaceae; genus Vibrio; species Vibrio sp. ArtGut-C1. The sequence goes on from NZ_NCTH01000010.1 coordinate 64,720, forward strand.
GTTTTATCGGCTCGGGAGCATTAACAGAGAGAGCACTCCCCTACACTAAAATGTTGGTACTTAATATTTGTCTCGCCCATTTCTGATTAACATTATGTTTACAATGCAATCAAAACTAAGAATGTAAAACAATTAACATTTCACAAAGCTAATTGGTAAAAGTGTGAGCTTGAAAGAAATTAATTGTTATAAATATCAATCCAAGTCACGCAAGACGCAGACTACGCTCGCAAACACAAAACTCATCTCAGTTAACAAAAAACAAACAAGAAAAAGAAATAAACAAAAACAATTACACAGCTAAAAGTCATAACAAAAATCAATAGCAAACGTTTGCTATTGAACAAAACTTTATCGTTCGTCAATAAAATATCGATTAATCCATCAATAATACCTTGCTGCATATTGCCAATTGTAAACGATAAGTGTAAAAAGCAAGGCGAGATAATTATCCATAAAACCATTTATGGTTAGTGGGTAATTTTAGGATTTTACATTTTATTAGCACAGAGGTTATGGAAGTGTTAAAAGAAAAGAGTTTGCTAAACAACATTGGCGTACAAGTCGTAATCGCCATGATCGTGGGCACAGCCGTTGGTGCCATGATGGGTCATGATGCGACAGTGTTCGCTCCTTTAGGTGCTATCTTTATCAACTTAATCAAAATGTTGGTTATTCCTTTGGTCGCTGTAGCCTTGATTTCTGGTGCAGCTGGTCTTGGGAACAGCCAGTCAGCAGGTAAAGTTGGCATCGTCACTCTAGGTTATTTTGGTTTAACATCCGCCCTAGCCGTTGCGCTTGCACTATTTATGGGTGAAGTATTCCAACCAGGCATGGGTATCGACGTCTCTGGCGTTGAAGGAATGTTCTCAGCAGAATACGCTTCAAAAGGTGAACTACCTACTTTCTGGGCAACCATCACTGGCATGATCCCAACCAACGTTTTCCAATCACTAAATGAAGCAAACATCCTACAGATCCTCGTTTTCTGTATGTTCTTTGGTATTGCAATTTCTAAGCAAGCAAAAGAGCGTCGTGAGCCAATCATTAATGGTGTTAACTGCATCGTTGACGCAATGGTTTGGATGATCAACAAAGTGATGATCATTGCCCCTATCGGCGTGTTCGGTCTGATGGCAGAAGCAGTCGGTACATTCGGTTTTGGCGCACTAATGGTGGTATTCAAACTGTTCGTTGTTTACGTTGCCGCAATCCTAATCTTCGGTTTCGTTGTTTACCCAGCAATGGTGCATATTTTCACCAAGACATCAGCGAAGAAGTTCCTGTCTTCAATGAAAAAGCCACAAGCTGTTGCGCTTTCAACGGCCTCTTCTATGGCAACACTGCCTGTCACAATGGACACCTGTGAAAAAGAACTGGGCGTAAAAAATTCAACCGCGTCATTTGTTCTGCCTCTAGGCGCAACGATCAACATGTCAGGTAATGCGATTTACTATGGCTTGGTTGCTATCTTCTTTGCTCAACTGTTCAATATCGATTTAGGTATGGGCGCTTACATTGCAATTATCGTAACGTCTACATTGGGTGCGGTTGGTCAAGCGGGTGTTCCTGGTCCTTCTTTCCTAGTGGTTGCCGTGCTTCTTGCCGCTGGTATTCCAATCGAAGGTTTACCACTGCTATTCGCTCTTGACCGTATTTTCGATATGATTCGTACAGCACTAAACATCACTGGTGATGCAGCATGTGCAGTTATCGTTGATGCGCTAATTGAAGAGGAAGCGGCAGAAGCTGAGCTTAAAAAGCAAGAAGCTTAGTCCTTTCTCGAATGAACTAAAAACCGCTCACTATGAGCGGTTTTTTTGTCTTTTCTTGCATTACGTAACTATATAAATAGAAACCAATAGCATAAATTTATCAAAATGATATAAACCATTACAAAATATAAAAAACGTCAGAACTAGGTTATATCATGAGTCTTAAGCTGTCTTTGGAGCCCCTCGCCAGTACAGATTTGCCGATCGAGTCAAAACAACAGGCGCTGGTTGACACGGTTCTTCTTACTCTTACACCGCAAGAAAGGTCTTCTCTTTTTCAACAAGTTGCTTTGTATAGAATAAAGCTTCTCAAGTCCCTCTTTCCTAAATACGCATCTAAGAGTCTGTCCGTACTGTTTGAATTAATGGATTATCGAAATTTAGTACAGCAGTATCCAACGCCTTTCTCCGAAGAGGCGCTCTTACTTGAACAAGTTGCCGCAGATTGTTACCCGCATTGGATGGTTTTCTGGTGTGAATGTGAGATTGCTGCGATCAAGCAAAAGCACCCTTTAAATGAAGCGACAAGACCAACTCAGCTCTCGTTTGACGACCGCGACTATTCAAGCATATTGATCGAAGATATTGCCGAATGCGACCTAAAGGTAACACTGCCAAATCACGCTGCATTAATGCCGATTTCCGCAGCAATCACACTGAGCAATCTTGAGCTCTTCGTCCAAACTGAACAATGGTTTGAGATATTGCCTCTATTATCACTCTCGCAGAAAGGTCAACACTTTGTGCTATTGTTCAAGCAGTCATCTACACCAATCATGGTCTCCTCCGCTTTGGTGCAAAACTGGCACCAAAGAAATACCTGGCTCAGTTATTCATCACCATTTAGTAGTGAGCAATGGCAGTTTTGCCTTCCTGATTATGGCTACATGACTCTTAATCAATTAGGCCTTTTTGGAGGTAACGATCTAACTCGCCAACGGGCTCTTATTGAATTTGATACGCAGTTCCAATCTCACTTGAAAAACACTGAAGCGGTTTGCGAAGTGCTGCGTCTGACAGTGGGTGGCAACATCCAACAAAAACTGTACTTTTTGTATTTGGCACAAAAAGCATTGATGAGTGAGCTATATAAAGCAGGCTATAAGCTCAGCTTTACCATTATTGAACAAATATTTATGTTAAATTTCTATCAATCTATTGATTTAGAGGCCTACTTTCACTCAGGATACCGCGACATTAACGGTGACGGTACCAAGACATACCGCGGTTTCTGGAATTTAGGTATGATGGTTGAAGCATTTCAAGACATACAGTTTCGCGACTACAAACACCGCGTACGAACAAAAAGAATTGATGAAAAGGTGAATGAACATGCTTGATATTCATCTTCACGGCCTTTTTTATCCAAAAGCAATGACGCTATACGCCACTGTACTGGTGGTGTTCGCTTGGTTGTTATATTACTGCTATCGCCTAAAACAGAAGAGTGAAACGATTTTAGGCTCGCATCATGCGCCGTACATTGCTTATTCTAGTTGCATCATCGTTTGGATCAGCAGCAACGCATACTTCCATACCGACTTATTGCCGGAGTTGGGCTCCGCTGGCGGTATTTTTATGGCTAAGTTGGCGAACTTGGCGTCATTCTTTGCCTTTGCATTCGCGTTCTATTTTTCTTGCCAGCTAGCGGCTGATATCAAAAAAACTGCGGTCAAAGCCTGGCAAAAAATCGTCTTTGTGGCACTAGCAACGTACTCGCTTTACATCAACTTAGTACCAAACCTTACTGTCGAAAATGTCACCATTAGCGGTCCAAGCCAGTTCGTGATCGAGTTTGGTCCCCATACCTCATATTTCTTTATTAGTTTGCTGACATTTGTGGTATTAACACTGCTGAACTTGATTACCATGCGAGCGAACAGCAGCAAACTCACGCTGGCAAAAAGTAACTATATGATCGCCGGCATTTTGGTCTTCATGTTATCAACTGCAGTGATACACCTTGGAATGACTTACTTCCTTGGTGACTTTTCCTTAACCTGGTTACCACCAGCACTTTCAATTAGTGAAATGTTGTTTGTAGGCTATGCCCTGCTTACCTCTCGCTTTTATAGCGCTAAATACCTCACATACTTAACCGTTAGCGCGCTGTTTGTCTGTGCCATTTTCGTCCTCCCGCTGGGCGCAATATTTATTCCTATCTCGGAAGATAACCAATGGCTTGTAGCGGTGCCTTTATGCGCACTCATCGGTATCACTTGGCACTTGCTTTACAAACGCGTCAGTCGTTTCGCGTCCTATTTTATTTATGGGAAACGACATACACCCGTTCAACAAATTCTTGGATTAGAAGAGGAATTTAAACGCTCAATAGATGATGCAATGCGCCAGTTAGCAGCGTTACTGAATATACCAAATAATAAATTGCAGCTCGTCACCAGCAGTTACACCGAAACGTTTTATGAAGATTATCTGCCGTCAAGCAAGTCTGTTCTCGTGCTTGATGAGCTGTCTGAAGAAATTGATTATGCCTCCTCGTCTAAAGGCTCAATGCGCAAGCTCTACGAGCGTATGCGATCCAGCAATACGGCGCTCGTAATGCCTCTTTTTGGTCGTGGAAAGTCCGTTACGCACTTACTGATTTCTTCACACAAAATGGATAATAAGCTGTTTTCTAATGAAGAAATTTCAGCATTGCAAACCTTATTAGTTCGCATCCAGAGCACCATAGAGGCCGATAGAAAAGTACGCCAAAGCCGTGCGCTCGCTAACTCTATTGCGCATGAAATGCGTAACCCTCTCGCTCAAGTGCAATTACGATTTGAAGCTTTAAAACAGCATATCGAATCAAACGCTTCACTTGAGACGTTAAAGGGTGAGATTGATAAAGGAGAAGCAGCGATTCAGCGTGGTCGCCAACTTATCGACATTATTTTGCGAGAAGTCAGCGACAGCTCACCTGAGCACGAACCCTTAACTATTACGTCTATACATAAAGCTGTCGATCAAGCGGTCAGTCGTTATGGCTTTGAAAACGATCAAATAATTGAAAGGATCAATCTGCCCCAAGAGCACGATTTTGTCGCCAAATTAAACGAAACTCTATTTAACTTTGTCATTTTCAATTTGATTCGCAATGCTATCTACTATTTTGATTCTTATCCCGATAGTCAAATTGAGATTCGTAGCCAAACGGGGGCCTACGAAAACATTCTGGTCTTCAGAGATAGTGGCCCTGGCATAGATAGCAGTATCTTACACAAGATATTTGACGACTTCTTCTCGTATCAAAAAAGTGGCGGCAGCGGCCTTGGCTTGGGCTACTGTCAACGCGTGATGCGCTCTTTTGGCGGACGAATTGAGTGCCAGTCTGAATTGGGCGAATTTACTGAGTTCTACTTGTATTTCCCGGTCGTCCCAAACGCACCCAAACCAGAGACTTTGAGAACACCGGACTTCAATGGCTGGAAAGTAAATGCACCACATTCTGAACCTCGCACAGACCAACACGTACAAGTAAGTAACGATGCACCAACAGTGCTCATTGTTGATGACAAAGAGGTGCAGCGTACTTTGGTTCAAATGTACTTAAAAAGGCTGGGAGTCAACAGCTTACAAGCAAATAATGGCGCTTCCGCGGTGGAGCTATTTCAGTCGCACAAGATTGATTTGGTGCTTATGGATGTACAGATGCCAGTGATGAATGGATTTGACGCAAGCCAACGAATTAAGCAAATTGCGTCTTCCGTTCCGATCATCGCACTATCTGGAGAGTCTGGAGCCAAAGAGCTGGAGCTCATTGCGAAACTCATGGATGACAGACTTGAAAAGCCAACCACGTTAAATGCGCTCCAAACCGTCATCAAGCGCTGGTTGCAACATGAGAGTTTTGCTACTTCCAACACTTTCTAATTTGCGAAGATAAAACTGGCACTAGATGTGCATTACTGAAGTAAATCGAATTATCCAGAGGGTCAAGCAAGCTGCAAATGGTTAGCGGATGAGCTTGATAAGGAGATCGCCATGTTACTTCATCGACACACATACTACGGCTTGATTCATCATGGAATCAAAGCACTACTACTCGATCGCTTAGGCCACTATACAGAAGAAGAATACCATCAGTATTTGAGCCTGATGACCGGCAAATCCACTTGCTTTACGATGTCTCTCGAAGAGCTTGAAGCAACCGTTGATAACCTGTTACGTGAAGGCTATTTGGAAGATGTCAAAACGCTTATTTCTCAATATCAACGTGTTGCTTGAATCTTAAATTCTATCAACTCAATTGCCGCTCTATCGCGGCAATTTTTATGCCTTCGATTTACTACTTCATCTTTGCGAAATGTTGCTTGTTGTATCATTCAGTCAGGGGATTACTTCTCTTACCTCTTACCTCTAACCTTGACGGTATTCACATCTTGTCAGATTCCGTTAGACTGTCTTCAATTCACTAATTAGGTAGATTTTGCCACCATGAAGCAAATCCTAGATTTTATCCCACTCATCGTCTTCTTCGCTTTGTACAAGATGTACGACATCTACGCAGCAACAGGAGCGCTGATCGTTGCAACGGCAATTCAGCTTGTCGTCACCTATGCTCTGTATAAAAAAGTCGAGAAAATGCAGCTAATTACGTTCGTTATCGTGACGATACTCGGCAGCATGACCCTTTTCTTCCACGACGACAATTTCATAAAATGGAAAGTCACCATCATTTATGTGATTCTCGCTATCGGTTTAGCAGCGAGTCACGCAATGGGGAAATCAGCCATCAAAGGCATGTTGGGCAAAGAAATTTCACTACCTGATGCTATTTGGGCGAAGATCAACTGGGCTTGGGTCGGCTTCTTCTCATTCTTTGCTGGTCTGAACATTTATATCGCTTACGAGCTACCACTGGATGTTTGGGTCAACTTCAAAGTATTCGGAATGTTGATTGCGACATTTGCCTACATGATTGCGACTGGCTTCTACATTTACAAACACATGCCAAAAGAACAAAAAAATAACTCATCCGATGTGTCGACTGATGATTAAAAACTCAGTTTTGCTATAATCCGCGCACTTTGCAGCGACCTTCGGGTCGCTGTTTTGCTCCATGTATCACTAAACCGATCAAACGGCATACCGGAATCAGACCATTCTTGCTGCTGTAAACCAACTTTCTCTGGTCCGGTGTCTGCGGTTTTTTTAAGGACCTTTGGTTCTAGGTATTTACTATGTTGGCGCTTAGTTTGAGCGCCTTTAAGATTTAGGATGTCACAATGAGTCAAGAAATTAGCTCTCCGAGAGGTCAACTGCTGCTTCGTACCCTTGCAATGCCTGCCGATACTAATGCCAATGGCGATATTTTTGGTGGTTGGATTATGTCTCAGCTCGACCTAGCAGGTGCGATTCTAGCCAAAGAGATCTCTTCTGGTCGCGTTGTTACCGTTTCAGTGTCCAGCATTACCTTCAAGAAGCCTGTAGGTGTTGGCGATGTCGTTTGCTGCTATGGCGAATGCACTAAGATTGGTCGCACCTCAATGAGTGTCGATCTGGAAGTATGGGTCAAGCCGGTAAAAGCACACGGTGTCGGCGAGCGCTTCATGGTTTGTGATGCGACTTTCAACTACGTAGCCATTGACAGTGAAGGCAAACCACGCCCGGTTCAGAATTAGTCAACCTACAGCGCTAACTGTTAGAAAGGATCTCACATTTTCTGTTGTTCACTTGTGAGAGACACAAAAAAGGCGTTAAATTAACACTTTACCCTACCAATTAAGGAACTATGCTATGTGGTATGTCATCTTTTCTCAGGACGTCGAGAACTCGCTGGAAAAACGCATGAGCGTTCGCCCGCAACACTTGGAGCGCTTACAAAAGCTTCAAGACGAAGGTCGCCTTCTTACTGCTGGCCCTATGCCTGCGATAGACTCTGACAACCCAGGAGAAGCTGGATTTACGGGCTCGACTGTCATCGCTGAGTTCGCCTCTCTAGAAGACGCTAAAGCGTGGGCAGAAGCCGATCCTTACGTAGCGGCTGGTGTTTACGATAATGTAATCGTGAAACCGTTCAAAAAAGTGTTTTAATTTATGAAAAAATTACTGTGTCTTTTCTTGGCATTTGGTGCGTTAGCGGGCTGTTCATCTACCGATGATAATCAACGCCAGCTTGAGCTATTGGCATCAAACCGAGCGGGAGTCTTGTCCGCAGGTCTCCCTTTGGAATACGGTCCACTGCAGATAATGCGTGTCTCATCCAACAAAAATGTTGTTGAAATGATGATGATTTATAACGATGACGCACTCGGTGCAAAGCCGTTAAATCAAGTACTGAATACTAGTATCTACACCTATTGCAATAACCCGGAAGTTCGTAAGCAAATTGATATGGGCTTAATGTACCGTATTAAAGTGCGTAACTCTCGCGGTCAGTTGATGGCAGATGAGTTGGTTTCCGCGCAAACTTGTACTCAAATGAAATAGTCACAGTGAGTGCGTTGTTTTCGATACGAGCAATTAATCCGCTATTGCGGGATAGTATCACGACGAAAATGAACGGCTAAGAATAGAAAAACGGAGACAACGGTCTCCGTTTTTATTGGCTAAAAAAGTTGCCTTACGCCAGCTCAGCACGAAGTTTCTTCGCCGCTGACACGAGGTTCGCCAATGCCGCTTCTGTCTCTGCCCAGTTACGTGTTTTCAGACCACAGTCTGGGTTCACCCACAAACGTTGTACCGGAATCTTTTCTGCCGCTTTCTTGATTAAGCCTTCAATCCACTCTTCCGTCGGAATGTTTGGTGAGTGAATGTCATAAACACCTGGACCGATTTCGTTCGGGTAATTGAACTCTTCAAACGCTTTAAGCAGTTCCATATTTGAGCGTGATGTTTCAATGGTAATCACATCCGCATCGAGCGCCGCGACTGAATCGATGATTTCATTGAACTCGCTGTAACACATGTGAGTGTGAATCTGAGTCTCTGGTTTTGCACTCGCTGCCGAGATCTTAAATGCATCCACCGCCCATTCTAAATACGCTTTGTGATCGCGCTTTTTCAACGGCAGACCTTCACGAATCGCAGGCTCATCGATTTGAATGATATTGATGCCAGCATCTTGCAAATCAGAAACCTCATCACGCAGTGCCAGTGCCAGTTGCTGGGCGATTTCTTGACGTGTGATGTCTTCACGCGGGAACGTCCAACATAAAATCGTTACCGGGCCCGTCAGCATACCTTTCATCTGCTTGCTGGTTAGTGATTGTGCGTACGTCGACCATTCCACCGTAATCGGCTTTTCACGCTCAATGTCGGCAACCACAATGGCTGGTTTCACACAGCGAGAGCCATAACTCTGTACCCAACCAAATTTCGTCGTTTGGAAGCCCGCCAAGTTCTCCGCGAAGTATTCCACCATGTCGTTACGTTCTGCTTCACCATGCACAAGCACATCTAGGTCAAGGGCTTCTTGACGTTTTACGGCATCCGCAATATGTCCTTTTAGTGCTTGGATATAGTCGGACTCAGATAACTGGCCAGTGCGATAAGCACTGCGCTGAACACGAATTTCACCCGTTTGAGGGAAAGAACCGATTGTCGTGGTTGGCAACAGAGGCAAGCCCAATACTTCAGATTGATGCGCAGCACGCTCCGCGTAAGGTGCGCTGCGCTCGGCAAGTGACGCAGTAATACTGTTTAAACGTGCTTGAACTTGTGGCTTATTCACATGCGTTGCCGTTTTACGTGCTTTGATTGGCTGGCTGTAGGTATCACAAGCGAGAATCGCATCTTGATCACCATCGAGTGCGCGGCCAAGCAAGGCGACTTCTGTTACTTTTTGTTTTGCGAACGCAAACCAGCTTTTCACTTCCTCACTTAGTTCTGTTTCCAGTTCCAGATCAACCGGGCTATGTAGCAAAGAGCATGAGCTCGCCACCCAAAGGTTGTCGCCCAGTTTTTCTTTTACTGGCTGTAGGCGTTCAAGTTGCGCACTCAAATCCGAGCGCCACACGTTACGACCGTTGACCACGCCAGCAGACAGCACCCAACCCTCCGGTAGTTTGGCAACCACGTCGTCAAGCTGCTGAGGCGCGGCAGATAAATCGATATGTAAACCATCCACTGGTAGCTTTACAATTTTGTCTAGCGTATCGCTTATAGAGTCAAAGTACGTCGTTAGCAGCACTTTTACATCGCTTCGAATCACTTGGTACGCTAGCTTGAACGCATCAGCCCACTGACTTTCAAGCTCTAGTGACAAAATTGGCTCATCAATCTGAACCCACTCAACACCTTGACTCGCGAGCTTTGCCAAAATAGCTTGGTAAGCCGTAAGCAATCGTGGCAGTAGCGTCAGGCGATCGAACCCTTCTTCTACCTCTTTACCTAAGTAAAGATAACTGACTGGGCCAAGCAAAACTGGCTTCACTTTATGCCCAGCTTGGGTTGCTTCGTTGACTTCTTCAAACAGTTGAGGCCAGCTCACTTCAAATGTATCGTCCTTGCTAAATTCAGGTACGATGTAGTGGTAGTTTGTGTTGAACCACTTGGTCATATCCGATGCTGCTGCTCCTGCGCAGCCGCAACCCGCTTGAGATTGACCGCGACCCACTTTGAATAGCGTATCCAAATCAGGGAAACCGTCTGCGTGACGTTTTGGCACGTGACCCAGTAACAACGTGGTCGTCAGTACATGATCGTACCAAGCAAAATCGCCAGCGGTGGTAAAACTCAAGCCAGCATCTGTTTGCGTTTGCCAGTTTTTAGCGCGCAGATCTGCTCCAACCTTTTTAAGCTCTGCTTGATCAATTTCTCCGCGCCAGTATTTTTCCTGAGCGAATTTTAATTCTCGTTTTTCACCGATGCGTGGATAACCTAGTACGTGCGTTGTTGTAGCCATGTCCCTATTCCTTTTTCAATCTTGTTCAATTTGTTTAAGTCAGAGCATCTTTCGTCATTAAAGATGTCTGGATGGCTAAACTATCGCTCTCATCTGCGGTTTGAACAACGTCCATTTATTCAACTTGTTTATTAAAAAAATTCATCATGAGGCGACATGATTCGCAAATAAACACAACAAACAGACGTCTAGACGTTTACATATCCATTTTTTGTCGTTAAGTTATTTATACGATTGCTATTCTGTTCATAGCGAGCAACAAAGGATGAAAGGAATTCATGATAGAGCTAAAACATTTGCGGACACTCACTTCGCTTCGAGACACCGGCTCTCTAACCGCGACCGCGACCGCGTTGCATCTCACTCAATCGGCCTTGTCTCACCAGATCAAAGATTTAGAGGCACGGATTGGGGGACAATTATTCCTTAGAAAAACTCGTCCGGTGAAGTTCACTTCAGAGGGAGAAATCCTATTGCGTCTTGCAGAAGATATTCTTCCCAAACTCGCAAGAGCAGAAAATGATTTGGCAAGCTTGAAAGAAGACGTCAATGGTCGGTTGCATATGGCGATTGAATGTCACTCATGTTTCCAATGGCTCATGCCTGCTCTTAGGGAATATCAACTTGCCTGGCCTAGCGTAACACTGGATTTTTCATCAGGTTTTGGCTTTGAACCACTTCCTGCACTGTTAGCTGGCGAGTTGGATCTCGTTATCACGTCAGATATTCAACCTCGTTCTGAAGTGCATTATGAACCTTTATTCGACTTTGAAATGCGCTTAATTACCGCGACCAACCACCCACTGGCGGAAAAAGAAGTTATTGATCCGCAAGATCTCGCAGATCAAACCATGCTCTCTTATCCGGTTCAAAAACAAAGGCTAGACGTCGTAAAACACTTCTTGCAGCCAGCGGGTGTAGAGCCCGCCAAATGGAAGCAAGCCGACAATACTCTGATGTTAGTGCAAATGGTCTCCGCAGGATTAGGGGTTGCAGCACTGCCAAATTGGGCGATTTCTGAATTTTCGCGCCAAGGCCTTATTACCAGTAAACCTTTTGGCCAAGGCTTATGGCGTCGCTTATTTGCTGCAACGCGTCACTCAGAGAAAGATAAACGTTACTTACAAGCCTTTTTCGCAACCGCAAGGCTACAATGTAAAAGCCACCTTGACGGAATCAAGATGGCTTAGGGATATGGATAAAGAAAGGTTTAGCGTTGATATGCTTTAAATTGGTTGGTCAATGGATCGTACTGATAACCAAGCATATCAAGCTTGCCTACAACGGACTCTACATCCATTTCATACACCGATACTAACTCGTCAAAACTGTCGCACTCTAAACGTAGCTTTTCATTGACGATACCTAGCAAAATAATGCTGTCCAAATTACCTACATTGCTTAAATCCATCGCGACTCTCCTCTTCGACAAGGTATATAAACAAGCGTAGACGTAATCACGTGAATTTAAAGTGAGCGCGATCCAAAACGTGAGTGCCTTGTACTCAAGCAACCTAGAAAGGACTTGAGTACAAGCAGTATTGCTCTGTTTCTCGACTCGCGATTAAGCCGCCAGAGAGAATAAACCTTGTAGGCTCGTCATTGACGCAAGCGCGAGCAACAGGGCGACGCTCAGTTGAACCTTTTCCGGTTTTTTATGTGTGAAGATATGCCAGCACCAAACAATGATTGAAGAAATGAGCATGGCTAAAGACAATAAAATTGGTTGTGTTGCGGCGCTCAATGTCGCTTCATTTAACTGGTAAGAAGCAAATAGCGTTGCGATTACCAGCAGCATTCCAGACACAATGCCCGTAACTGGCAAAATGCGGTGAAATGCCTGCAATCTGCTACGAGCGATAGTCAGAAGCAATTGAGAAAATGACGCCCCAAGGAAAAATATCATTATTGCCATCGCAATAGACGCAGGCCAGCTTGGCTGTTCAAATGCTTGAATACTTACATACGCAAAAGCCAAACCATTCGCTAAATGCATCGCCCAAAGAGGGCCTTTTTCACGCGTTTTCTTGGTTTGAACCTGAGAGTAGAAATAGAAAATAGCGAACACGATCATAAATGCTTCAATGCGAAGAGAAGCAACCGCAAGCCACAATAACGCCACTGCTGGCAACATTTTATGAAGACGGCCTCTCTGACCCGGACAAATATCGCCCTTGATGAGAAGTAAAGTCAGTAGCGCTTGCGCGCCAAATAGCATCGGAGGAAAAGTAACCAGCAATTGTTGAATCATGTTAAATGCACGCTCAAAAGTCATTTTGGGGTGGCGATAATATCAAATCACCGATCGTCAAACCACCGAAAGTCTATCCCCAAATGTACTAGAACAGCGAGACTTTTTATTCAACAAGAAGCGAGATACTTCAACGCATCTTCTTGAGTTAACACGCCTCTGTATTCTTCTTTTTCATCACATAAAACCCACGGGAAGCGAATGCCTGTTTTGATTAGCTCTCGAATAGCAGCGACAGATAAGTGCGCATTGACGAGCACAAACTCCGTGCTCATTATCTGGTTCACCGGGCGTTTCCAAATCCAATTTTCTCGCTCAGTCTCTAATTCTGTCCCCATGGAAGGCGTTAGGTGTAAGTTAACTTGCTCTTTGGTAACTAAGCCAACACAGCGCTTTTCGTTAATGACAACCAACGGCGAACTTGGACTTAAATTCATATATTCCACCGCCAACGATAATGGCTCCCCGGGATCAAGGTGCCTGACCTCTTCATGGCTCAGTGATTGCAATACATCATCTTGTTTTGGTTTGACAGCAACACCCGAAAACAAATGTTCGTAACTTTCCGCTTTCTCCATCAAATCGACAGGCCGAGCACGAGAGAACAAAAAGCCTTGCATGTAATCCACACCTATTTCAGCCAATGTTTGAAGCTCCTGTTCTGACTCCACGCCCTCGGCAACCACTTTTACATTCATTTGCTGAGCAAGATCAGTGACCATTTTGACAATATTATAACTGGTATTGCCATGCTGAATGTTCTTAACGAATTTTCGGTCGATTTTCAGTAAATCAAACTGCCCTTTCTCTAGGTAAGAAAAAGAAGAATACCCTGTACCGAAGTCATCAATCGCAATTTTAATGCCCTCTTTGCGCACTTGCTCTAGCGCTTGCGTATGCTCTTCGTCTTGCTCAAAATACGCTGTTTCCGTCAGCTCAATCGTGACTCGTTTAGGATCGACACCACTGGCTTTAATTAGGTCATGCGAACGCTGAAGAACCTGGAGCGAATCCAATTTAGTATTCAGTGAGCGATTGATGGTTAACCCTATTTCCTCTCCATATATGTCTTGCAAGCGCGGAAAGTGTTTGAGCGCGGCTTGACAAACCTCATCATCCAGAGCCGCAATCAACTCTAAATCTTCAATAACAGTAATCATCTCTTGAGTGCTATAGGCATCACTTTCATGATAAAAGCGGGCTAAGGCCTCGAACTTAACGACTTTACCAGTTCGGCTGTCAATTATTGGTTGAAAATGAACATCCACCAGCCCACTGTCGATTTGCGCTTCCAAAAACGCCTCTAAATGCTGGCGTTTGACTAACTCAGAATGAAGCTCACTATTATAAAAATTAAAATAGCCACCTTCTCCAGAAAGTGAGGACAACATCGCCTGGGCTGCATGCGCTAACGCTTGCTTTGGCCTGTTTGTATCATAGCCGAGGATTGACACACCCGTTTGTCCCTCGACGATAGTGGTATGCATTTTTGTTCCCATTTCATTCCTAAGCTCAGTGAAGAACCCTTTCATTGCAATTTGAATCAAACGTAAAGGACTTAGCCATTGACAGTGAGGAGTTTGTAAACAGACAACAAACACATCCCTAGAAAGTTGACCCGCTATACTGGTGTAGCGGCTTCGCATAATAAAATCGGCGAAGCCTAATTGCTGTTCAAGTAAGCATTTTTCAGAAAAATTTGGTCTGAGAGTCATGACGATATTGAGTTCTTTACTCCCACTTTCGTTCGCCAAATTAGCTAATTGCAGTTCGAACTCTTCTCTAGAAGGCAAAAACGCTGACCAATCATGTTGTTGTTCACAGCGATTTTTCATCCACAACAAGGAAGCCGAAATGTCAGTAGAGAAGCCGAGATAAAGAATCCGTCCAGAATGAAACGTTAGCCGATAGATACAAAGATGATGTGCCTGATTACTACCATTTGCAGTTCTACTCAATAAATTACCGCTCCAGTATCCTTCATCATCAATATGTTGCCAGAGTTGGTCGTAAAACGCCTGACTATGGTGAGATGTGCTAAAGATATAGGTTTTAAGTCCAACCAAATCACGGTTTTGATAACCCATTTGCAATTCAAAGGCGCGGTTACAACCCAAGATTCGGGTGTCTTCGTCCGCGACTAAAACCCCTACATTCGGTAAATCAAAAATCGTTTCGAGAATTTTCGCTAACTCTTCGCAGCCAGTGATCGTCAATTGCGGGATGATAGAGCCTTGAACAATACGCTCATTGAGTTTTTCAAAGCTAATTGTGACATGTATTAAGCGAGCTTCATTAAGCATCATGCAACAAGAAAAACGACCTTGCCCACCTAGGAGCTCCACTTCTAAAATTCGTTGTCTTAGTGTTTCCTGTTGCCCCATCAGCATGTGCTCAAACAAATCATCTAAGCAGGTGACTGGCGTATTTAACCCAAAAGCATTTGCCATTCCTAGCTGATCGCATTCGAACTCGCGAGTATCAATCTTGTAAGACCATTCAATCACTGGAGTCGGATTGGATGTCGGTTGCACTTTTTCATGTGCTATTGTTGTTGAGTCACTCATTCCCTAGCCCCCTTTTTAATTAGCCTCATGCTCAGGGTTCGTAGTCAACGTGCCTTATTCCATTTGGGACCTGCTGATCCTCTTGTAAAATAGATTCTGGCAACGTAAGCCAATCGACTTAGAACCTTTTCAGAGCTTGTTCGGCTTTTTGCATTTTCCTATGCATTAATTTGATTATAGGCGTTGTTTTTAATAAGCACACCATTGCTTATTGGTTGTATTAACATTGCGACATTTTTCACGACTCGACCTATAACCATGAGGCTTTCAAGGTGATATTAGACATAAAATCGCCGATATAGCCTTGATATTTTTGCAAACCAAATAAAACTCGATGAACTAAGCTTGAATAGATGAGTTTGGTATAGATACCTGATCCTCAAATCGCTATAATTCGCGCTCCCTGGAACAGAGAGCAAAATATGACCAATAACATCACTCCTATTCATGAGTACAAAAAATACTGGGCAGAGTGTTTTGGTACGGCACCTTTCTTGCCGACCAGTCGCAAAGAAATGGACGCCCTAGGATGGGATAGCTGTGACATTATCATCGTAACCGGTGACGCTTACGTAGATCACCCGAGCTTTGGTATGGCTATCATTGGCCGTCTGCTAGAAGCGCAGGGTTTCCGTGTCGGTATCATTGCTCAACCAGAATGGCAAAACAAAGATGCGTTCATGCAGCTAGGTAAGCCAAATCTGTTCTTCGGGATCACTGCGGGTAACATGGACTCCATGATCAACCGTTACACCGCGGATAAAAAACTTCGTCACGATGACGCGTACACCCCCAATAACGAAGGTGGCAAACGCCCAGACCGAGCGACTTTGGTTTACTCTCAGCGTTGTCGTGAAGCCTATAAAGAAGTGCCTATTGTTTTAGGTGGTATCGAAGCCAGCCTACGCCGTGTTGCGCACTACGATTACTGGTCAGACAAAGTTCGCCGTTCGGTACTGTTTGATGCAAAAGCAGACATCCTACTTTTCGGTAACGCAGAACGCGCACTTGTAGAAGTGGCGCATCGCATCGCAAATGGTGAAGACATCAGCACCATGACCAATATTCGTGGTACTGCCGTGAACTTGCCAGCCGCGCCAGAAGGCTACACGGTTATCGATTCTTCTCGCATTGAAAAACCTCGTAAAGAAGCGTTCGTACCAAAGAACCCATACGAAGTAGAAACTCAGTGTGAAACTAAAAAAGATGAGCCAGTTGCACAACCAATCACGATTCGCCCATCACGCCACGATGCTGCGACAACTGCGGTTCGCTTACCTTCGTTTGAAAAACTAAGAAACGATCGCATTCTTTATGCTCATGCAAGTCGTGTATTGCATTTAGAAACAAACCCGTACTCTGGCCGAGCGTTACTTCAAAGCCATGGTGATCGTGAACTTTGGGTAAACCAAGCCCCAATCC
Source organism: Vibrio sp. ArtGut-C1 (assembly GCF_002105475.1). Classification (NCBI taxonomy): domain Bacteria; kingdom Pseudomonadati; phylum Pseudomonadota; class Gammaproteobacteria; order Vibrionales; family Vibrionaceae; genus Vibrio; species Vibrio sp. ArtGut-C1. The sequence continues at coordinate 81,583 of NZ_NCTH01000010.1, forward strand.
CATTGACGACCGAAGAGATGGACTTTGTGTTTGGCTTGCCTTACGCGCGTGTTCCTCATCCTATGTACGGCAAAGCGAAAATTCCAGCGTATGACATGATCAAAACGTCTGTGAACATCATGCGTGGTTGTTTTGGTGGCTGTTCTTTCTGTTCGATTACCGAGCACGAAGGCCGAATCATTCAAAACCGCTCGAAAGAGTCAATCATTAACGAGATTGAAGAAATTCGCGACAAAGTTCCGGGCTTTACTGGCACAATTTCCGATCTTGGTGGGCCGACTGCAAACATGTACCGTCTGGGCTGTAAAGATCCAAAAGCGGAAGCGAACTGTCGTCGTCCATCCTGTGTATTCCCGGGCATCTGTAACAAGTTAAATACAGACCATAAACACACCATCGATCTATACCGCGAAGCGCGTAAAGTTGAAGGCGTGAAGAAAGTGATGGTCGCATCTGGCGTACGTTACGACCTTGCGATTGAATCACCAGAATACGTGAAAGAGCTCGTAACTCATCACGTAGGTGGTTACTTGAAGATTGCACCGGAACATACAGAGAAAGGCCCTCTTGATCTGATGATGAAACCTGGCATGGGCACGTATGATCGCTTTAAAGAGATGTTCGAGAAGTACAGCGCAGAAGCGGGTAAGAAGCAGTACTTAATCCCTTACTTTATCTCTGCGCACCCAGGCACAGAAGACGAAGACATGCTGAACCTTGCTCTGTGGCTGAAGAAAAACAACTTCGAGTGTGACCAAGTACAAAACTTCTACCCTTCGCCAATGTGTAACGCAACGTCGATGTACTACTCAGAGACAAACCCTCTGAAACGAGTGAAGTATAAAAAACGTGAAGATGTACCTGTAGCAAAAGGTGAGCGTCAACGTCGCCTACATAAAGCGCTGTTGCGTTACCACGATCCAGCAAACTGGCCAATGATCCGAGAAGCCCTAATCAGCATGGGTAAAAAACATCTGATTGGTGACAAACAAGGCTGTCTCGTTCCTGCGGAAGACATTGAAGCACAAACACCTGCACAACGTCGTAAATCTGGTCGTCACGGGGCAAACCGCTTTGCTACGAAACATACCAAAAACCAACCGGGCTTCGGTGGTCATTTGAACAAACGCTCTGAAGGCGGTTCAAAAGATGGTAAACCATCTGGCAACCGTAACGGCTCTGACAAAGCAAAAGGTGGTCAACGCCCTGCAAGCAACGGCCAACGTCCTAGCGGCAACGGTGCAAACCGCCCGGCAGGTAGCAAGCCACAAGGTCAAGGTCGCCCACAAGGACAAGGCAAACCAGCTGGCCAACGTAAACCAAAGCGTCGTTAATTCTTCAGCACTTAAATACTAGAAAGGGCTCCAGAGGTAACTCTGGAGCCCTTTTGTTTTGTCGGTTCATTGAGGTATCACTCACAACTCAAACTTTGATTCAATCAATACAAAAAATGGTAAACACCAACCAACTTATTGGAAAAACAAACAATTATTTGATTGAAGAAAAATAATAAAAAACTAACTCATTGATTTTGAATTACTTTATTTTGGTGCGATATTTGCGTAATAGAGTAAAACTCTTAAACATGGGCTAACGATGAGTAATCCACTTCCTCCAAAAACTTCGATGTTCTGGCACGACAACAGCTATACCTATGAGGAGGCCGTTCAGGCATTTGAAAGCGATGGTACGCTGAAATCGCTGAATATCGTTCCAACCACGGAATCCGATGATCTTGCTGGCTCACCCCCAGAGCGCAGTATGTTTTGGGAGGGAGAAACAAAAAAAATCGATCCGCCACCGCCGTCAGAACCAGAACCTCTCAATTTAAAAAACGAGAAAGAACCAACAGAGGCTTTACCGGCACACTTCATCCCTGTTCGCTACGCCATCGATCAGCTAGAAACGGAAGAAACACAATCTTTTGGTTTGCCTGAAGAATGGAAAGGCCAAGGCCCAGCCAAACTCAATACCGTTGGCTACACCCTGCGTCAACTACGCGATGGTTGGCTGTATGTCTATGATGCAATTAACAAAAGCTTAGACGAATACGAAATCAAAGGAACGCAATTCACGCTCTATAAGTTGGGAGAATCAGAAAGCCCAAAATCAGAACAGCGTGGGACACCACAAGATGCAAGGCCTTTCCTTACTTACGTCAACGGAAGCGTACTATCGATTTGTTTCTCTGAGCACCGGTGGACATGGCACACGTTCATGCGCGTCCTTAACAATCCGAGTAATCATATCGATCGCATGCAAACCATTGTTCTGTCTGCAAACGAGAATCAGCACAACATTGCACCAATCGATAAGTTAACTCAAGTGGCTGATATTGAACCTTCTGCAGTTGATGATGGGCGTTTTGCAGATTCTGGCATCGCTACCAAAGCTGACGAAGATGGTTCTACCTTTAAACCTGTCGCAGCCGAGAGTGACTTAACCTCTGCGATTCCAGAAGAAGAATCGGGCTACTTCGTCGCGATAAAAGATTACGCCGCAGACATTCAAGACATGTCGCTGCATTTTGTTGGCGCAGCAAGCCCCTACCGCCTTTTCATTGATCAGTTTTCAAACCAGTGGAACTTAATGCAGACCGCCATGCAACTGTGCATGTTCGGGGCAAGTGACGAGATAGACATGCCAGCTAGCGTTAAGCGTAACGGCGAAGAGCTATCGTTTTATACCGACATGGCTGAGTATTATGATTCCTCCCACCAACTTGATTTAGCAGAACAAAACAAAAACTCAGTTCAGTCCGGCTATCCTGCCAAGTTTTCTGCCGGAGCGATTGAATCACACCAACATACTCAAAGTGACATTGCCAAAGCGATACAGGACAAATATCGAATTTCAGCAAACCGATTTGGTAAATACGAACAATGGATAGCGACTGAACGCTGGCGCAAGCAGCTGAACTGGAAGCAAATGCTGAGCGAGATGCAAGAGCTGTCAGAACAAAAAGAAACCATGCTTGCCGAAGTTGTTTCAGTAAAAACCGACTTTATCGCTGTAATGGAGTCTTTGACACCGCATCATCTCGAAAGAACCTTCGACCTATACAGTGAAGACACGCAATACAGCTTGTATCAACTTCATAAGCAAGCGGTTGAGTCATTTACTTTGGTGGTGCAAGAAGAAGACCGCCAATGGGCAGAAAGCCAATGGGAGAAACCAACCAGTTTACTCGCTCTCTACACTTCCGGATTTAGTCGTAGTCTCTTTAAACAAGTGGAGAAATTAATTCCTGAACAAGTTTCAAATCAGGTAGGTGAAGTAGACGTCGCCAAAATTGTTCCAGACACTGAAAGCTCAGACAAACAGTTTATGGACTACGTTTCGGTAGCAAGTAACCGTGTGGGTATGTATGCAAAAGTAATGGACTTTATTTCTAACCCAAATACTGCAGAAACCGAATTTCTAAGAGATATAGCAAAAGGATTCGATGGGCTAGATAGCATATTCAAAGCGACTAACAGCGCTTTACTCAAGGGGGTAATAGAGGTTGGCGTTAGCCTAACAGCCCAAGCGTCTATCTTAATGATATCTCTATTGTCAAAACCGCTCACCCGAACAAGTTTTTACCTAAGAGCTGCCGTTGTAGAACGTTTGTCGATAGACACTCCAATCAATATCAACAAAGGCTACGCACAAAATTTTGGTTCTTGGAAATCCAATCATGATAAAAAACTCATCGCATCGAACCAAAACAAGGAAGTGTTAGCAGCCTTCAACAAGGGTGATAAAACTATATCAAACACGGAGTATAAGAAGGTTCTCCAGCAACAGCGGCACCTTCAAAAAAGCTTGGCCGTTGCGACGTTGGAATACCCTCAGTACATAGAACTTCCAGATGACGTACTTGAGGCAACAATTCAAATGCGTAAAGACATATGGGATAACCGATTAAACAACCTCAAGAAACGGTTTGAAGATGTAGGCGGTTTGGGCTTCTTAGCTCTGATTTTTAACTGCCTCGCACTTGCTGATGCAATGAACAGTATTCAAAAAACTGGGCTCATTACCCAAGATGATTTCTTAGATATTCAACAAAAGCTGTTTTACACGGCCGGTGCTTGGACGGGCATTCGAACAGGGAAGTTATGGGATAAAGTTAAGGGAAATGACGAACTCAGAGAGCACTCGCTAAAAACTCTTAAAAAGTTAGTAGAACGAAATACAAAAGGCTTTGAAAACCTGATTCTTGATGACTTAAAAGTATTTAATAAATGGCTCGCGATTACTGGGGCTTTAGGAGCGTTGGCTGCGGGTATTGAGGCATATCGTTCTTGGCAGAGTGCTGATGACGCTTATGGTCAAGAAAAATATCTGCATGTAGCAAATGCTGCTGCATTAACCGGTATGTCGATAGTCGGTATAATCCAAGCGTACGGAGGATTCACAGGGAAATTAACACTAAACTTAACCTTTGGTGGACCTGTTACCGCAGTTTTAGCTGTTCTCACGTTAGCATACCTAGCCATCAATTATAAACTCAACAAACTGAAACAAGATGACTTCCAAAAATGGTTAGATAAACTGCCTTGGGGTTATCACCCGAGTCGTACTCAGTGGAGCCAATCTGTAAGTTTGCCCGAAAGAGAGAAGCACAATTCAGCATTGGTGCAGCAAGCACTGTTTGACTTACAATCTATTATTCAACAGCCAACGGTATACCATCAGCCGATTGAAAAAATTCAGGCTTATCCAGGCTATACACATCGTGAGTTAGTTGGCTTGGAAGTGCATATTCAGCTGCCACGTCGTGCTGCAACGAATGGTGTTACAGTGCGTACCAACACCAAGGCAACAGAAGATGATTTGACGTCAGGTTCTTGGCATCAAAACGCAGATTTAGTCACGCTAGAAACGCAGAGCCAAGCTAGCAAAGAGTTACTGGTGTATAAGGTAACGTTGCCGATTAAAGAGACCGATCAATACCTTGCCATGCAAGTAGCGTATGATATGGAAGATGATGCCCCATCAAAGCGTGAGTATTGGTTCCAAAACAGCGTAAAACAGAGTGCAACTCATAGCGTGATTTCAGACAATACCAAACAAAACATCATTAAAAAATCACTCACACCCGCTGTTGGTACATTAGGTTTTCAGGAGTAACCCTTGGCATATTCACCATTTTATATCACCCCAGAAGAGTTGGCGGTTTATCAAGAGGCGCAAGAGCAAGAGATCCTCTCAGGAGACAATTTAACAACATGGCGTAAATATGATATCGAGGAAGCGAATCGTTTTGCATATATATTTGACAGCTTAGTTCCAATTGCCATCATGTCAGTGGTTCTTTTCTTGTTTTGGTATACCTTAGGCCAAGACCCTCTGATGGGGTATGTTGCTGTTGGTGTACTAATAATGGGGTACGGACTCAGCTACCTTTTGTTTGGCCTCGATTATCGCTATGACTATATTTTTTCTAGCAAAGGCTTTGTGATGAAAAAGCGTCGCAATATGCCTAAATGGGTAAATACCGCTACGCAAGCTGTTGGCAGGATAGGTGCAGTGGTGTGTGTGATTATGGTAGCACTGGTTGGTCCGATGGCATTAGCTGGAGCAGGTGCATTCATTTTGCTTTCATTTGGTATGTTAAAACGCCAGCCTGATGAACGAACAGAAGTTAAAGTGGGCGAACGAGAAGATTGGCTTTTTGCGGACTACAACAAGAAAAGGAAAGTGATCCAGTTCTATTTTAAGCATGACATATGCAGATATCGAGATACTGCTCATAAGACTATCTTTCGCTCACAAGATCGATTCGATTGTTATGTTTTCTTTAAAACTGAAGCGGATTTAGAATCCATGGTCGCGCAACTGTCAAAGGTCTACAAACTGAATTGTACCGAGGTCGATGACCATAAAAAGTTGTTTGAAGCAAAGCCAGAATCAAGGCTCTTTAGTATTCCGGTTTGTAGTAGAGAATATCAAACCGATGAGGTATTTGATTTAAGGGCTTCAAAAGCCCCGCTTCCTGAGCGTGAATACCTTTACAACGGCAAGTGGCAAACCGAATCGGAAATCGAACGCTTAAAAGCGGCTGGTGAACAGCCAGCAAGTCCCGCTTCATAGTTTGCAGCAAGCATTAAAAAAGGCTCCAGAGGTAACTCTGGAGCCTTTTGTTTTGTGAGAAGTAAACGTTTTAAGTTGGGTTAAACTCTCTCACTTACTTGATTAAGACAACTTGAACTTACTCAACTCGCCGTGAAGATCACTGGCTTTTACTGTCAGTTCGTTACTGATCGCTACAGAAGATGACATGGTATCCATCACTTCCATCGCCGTATCATTAATCACAACCACATTACGGTTGATCTCTTCCGACACCGAACTTTGCTCTTCTGCCGCTGAAGCGATCTGATTATTCATATCATTAATCACTTCAATAGCTTGGTTTATTTCGGCCAACGCCAACTGCGCTGCTTGTGTTTCTTCTTTGGTATCCACCGCTTGCTTCTGGCTTTGCTCCATTAACACGACGATTGATTGCGTTTCTTGCTCCAAACGAGCCAACATTGCACGAATTTCTTCTGTCGAGCCTTGTGTCCGCGTTGCAAGGTTGCGGACTTCATCGGCTACCACAGCAAAACCACGACCCGCTTCACCAGCACGCGCAGCTTCAATCGCAGCGTTCAGAGCCAACAAGTTGGTTTGATCGGCAATGCCACCAATCTCACTCAGAATACCCTGAATCGCCGTGCTTGAAGCCACCAAATTCTGCGTCTGGTGCTGTGCATCATTCACTTGCGAAGCGAGGTTATCCACCGCGCTTGCAGCATTGTCCATACGCGACATGCCATTCGCACTATTGCTTTGAACTTGGCTTGCCGCCGCTGCTGCTTGTACCGCAGAATTTGCCACTTCTTGTGCGGTTGCGCTCATCTCATTAATCGCCGTTGCTAGCGAGTTGACTTCGTTCACTTGAACGTTCAGTTGATCTCTCGAAGCCGCCGCGCGAGCTTGGCCTTCACTTGCGTTTTTATCAACTTGGTCTGCCGTCGCCATTACGGTTAAAAGCATTTCCTGAATGCGAGCGAGGAAGGTATTAAACCAGTGCGCCAGTTGGGCAGTTTCGTCCTTACCTTTCACCTCAATGCGGTAAGTTAGGTCGCCCTCGCCTTGCGCTGCGTCTTTAAAACGCTCCACTAAGTTAGTTAACACTTTACCCAACGAGGTCGCGATCATCGTCATCGCAACAATACCAATCAGAGCCGCAATAATCCCTGCCCACACTCCCTTTTCAAGAGCTTCTGCACTTTGTTCTTCACTCCATCGCTCGTAGTCATCCACGTTCTTTTTAAGGAAGCTACTGGGAACCGACACCATAACGATCCAAGGCGCATCGCTGGTTTCAATTGCAGTAATCGCATACTCATCCCCGCCAAACGTCACAAGGCCTGCGCCTTTTTGTTTCGCAATGGATTGAATACGTGCCCATTGAGACGCCAACTCATGAGAGACTTTCTTACCCACTTGATCCGCTTGGCTGCTGTTCGCCAGCGTGATGCCTTTCCACGAAGAAATCAGAATACGGCCTTGTCCATCAAATAAGTCGCTCGCGTAATCTTCACTTTGGCTTTGTAACTCGTTCAATGACAAATCAAAACCGAGAGAACCAATGATCTCGCCACGTAACTTGATTGGTTGGCTAATGGTCGTGATCAGTTCTTGTTTGCCGCGAACCGGATACATGTACGGTTCCATCACGAACGTTTTGCCCGTTTCGTAAGGCATCAAGTGCCAATCGTCTTTACGCTCACCGTTGTTGTTTAATTCAGTATTGCTAAAGCTATCCATCGCCACGACATCAAAACTGTTGTGCGAATTTGGCGAAAAGAATGGCGCTAAGTAGCCTTCGCTATTAAAGCCAAGGCTTTTGTCTTGAATCGTTGGCTCAACCCACGATGGCTTTTCCCATACCATGTAACCAGCAAACACAGCTTTGTTCTGAGCTTCTAGCGACGCAATAAACTGTTTAACAATAATGTCTGGCGTTGCGGCCGTCTCTGCGCTTAATTCGATAATTGAACGCGCTTGCTTTAAGTTCGCCAACACTGGCTCTAACTGGTTGGAAATATTCAGCCCTTGCTGAATCGCCGTATTGCTCAGGTCGGTCGTGGTGGCTTCGGTCAGTTGAGATTTTACTTTTGTAGTGATTTGTTCATTCACTTGCGTGAACGCATTGGTTGTCATACCCATTGCAATCAATAGAGTGAAGGCCATTGCCCCACCCGCACTGACAGCAATTCGAGTGCGTATACTGTTAAACATGATCGCCTCACAAATTGATTTTTATCTGGCATTAAGCATTGGAAGGATCATGGATTTTAAACAAGTAAAGTTAATGGAAGGCTTTCATTTATGAACAGAGCAAGAACAGAAAATGTAGTTTTATTAATAAAAATAAAATAATGCAGGTTTTCGCTTATACATGAAGCCATTGATTTAATTGAATTATCTCAAAAAGGAGAATCTAAGCGTTTGTATTTAAAAGCAATAACCATAATTAAAAAAGGGACTTAAGAGAAGTAAGAACTTTTTCTATGAGTGAGTCAGTAAAAATCAGTAATTACTAACAATGTGCTCAAGGTCACATAAATAATTTAGTATCTTCATGTTTTATATAGAGTTAACAGAATCAAATAATCCACCCCATTTATACATCAAGAGAAATTGATAGATATGAACAAGAGATCGTAGATTTACTTGGATAATAAGACGGTATTCAAGCTAGACATTGAAAACCGACACAAAGGTGAGAAAATCATCGTCGACAACTTTTTCACACCTATAGTGAATAATGTTCGTTAAGATCAACATTCGAATTTATCGAGATTGGATAAGAATAAATGAAGCGTGTACTTTTGGTAGAAGATAATCGTGAAATAGCGGGAATGTTGTTTGATTATTTTGAGTGTGCTGGCATGCAGCTGGATTATGCCGACAACGGTGAGCTAGGCTTAAAACTGGCGATGGATAATGCGTTTGACATCATTTTGCTCGACCTCATGCTGCCGCGCATGGATGGCCTAACACTGTGCAACAAGCTACGCGATGCAGGTAATAACACTCCGGTGTTGATGCTGACAGCACTTGATAGCCGAGACGACATGCTCAAAGGCTTCCAACACGGCGCCGACGACTACCTCACCAAACCGTTTGATCTCGATATTCTTGAAGCACGCATGACTGCATTGATTAAACGCTACCGCGGTACGGTTGCATCAACCAAACTCCAGTATGGCGAAGTGTCTATCGATCAAAAAACGCATCAAGCCTACCGTCAAGATAAGCTGTTGGCGTTGAATCCAACCACGTACACGATTCTAGAAATGCTGGTGAAAAACGCGCCAGAAGTGGTCACACGTGAGGAGATTGCTTTCCGATTATGGCAAGAAGATGAGCCAAATAACGATGTGTTGCGTAGCCATATTTATCAATTGCGTGGGCAGCTCGACAAACCATTCAAAGAGCACGTTTTGAAAACCATTCCAAAAGTCGGCTTCCGATTGGAGCCCGGGGCATGATTCGCCGCTTATTTAACAATACACAAAGCTTAACCGGACGCCTTGAACTCTTCTTCCTTCTAGTGTCGGTTGTGATTGGCTTGCTATGCTTCGCATTGGTTAGCGGAGCGCTATTATGGTCGGAAGATCGCGTCGGTGAACGACGTATTATGATCGATAAAAAAGAGGCGATTGAGCACTTTCGAAACCATCCTGATAGCGGAATCATCAAACTCGATTTACTGACAACGGCATACAACGACATCAATCTCGTCCCTGAGCTCTATCAACCCTTCATTCAAGATAAAAAGTACTTTCTCGCTGAAGTTGCTGACGAACCAGACACTCGCATGATTTACATGAGCACCTACACGCAAGATGGAGAGGAACATCCTATTATTCTGATCTCTCTGATTGATGAGATAGAAATTACATCTAACGAGTTCATGTTTGTTCTCGTTATGGTGCTTGCGGTTGTAATCGGGTTACTTTTGATTTTTGGCAGCCTATTATCGAGACTTTCTCTGCGTCTCATTGAACCTGTTAGTGCCCTAAAAACGCAACTGGACCGCCATCAAGGTGACACCACACAAAAATTTGTTGTCCCTGAAGGCTCTGCAAATGAATTCCAAACGCTCGCAAATCAGCTTAATGAATATCGACATCAAATCAATCAAGTGATTAAACGTGAACAAGCTTTTGCACGATATGCCAGTCATGAACTGAGAACTCCGCTCACAGTGATGAAAGGTTCAAGCAGCTTGCTAGCCAGAAGCCCAAGTACGTCATTTCAAGAACGTCAGATTGGCCGTATTCAAGATGCAACTCAGCAGATGTCGACCATGGTTGATGCTTTGTTGGGTTTGGTTCGATATGAACGCAATACCGACGACAGCCCCGTTCGAACCCTCTCAGAGCAAGAGCTTCACAACATCTTGGCTCTTAGCCAAGCGCAAGCCGATGAAAAATCCCTGGAATTTAATGTACAGATATGGGGTCACCCGCAAACCAAAGCGACCACCGCGGTACTCAACATTACATTGAGTAATTTAATTCGCAACGGCATTGCAGCCACGTCAGCGGGAACAATTCATATCACCATGACCGATACCACGCTGTCGGTGAGAGATGAAGGCGAAGGTTTCTCTTCCGTGCCAGATGCCGAAGGCCATGGTTTGGGGCTAATGATTGTGGACGACTTATGCCGACGCTATGGCTGGCAATTCACTATTGATACACATCCTGAGGGGGGATGTGAGGCAGTGATTGACCTTTCGTCAGAGCATCATGAGGCTTGCTCAGAGTAACTTCCTCAGCACTAGATTCAATCAAGAGGTATCTCATTTACTCAGTATCAAAACGGGCAGTTCGATACCTCTTTCTTATTCGATTGAATGAAATCTTATGCAGCAAGCGCAACTAGTCGTTCGAATGTTTGCGATGCCGACTCCGACGCTTCGCACACAGAAAACACATCTTCGATAAAGTACTTCAACGCTCTGGATTCAATGGCTCTGATTGCAGCTTGCTGCTCGTCCGATAAATAGCCGTAAATGCTCGCCGCGCCAAAGTCACCGAAGATCATCTCCCCTTGCTCGTTCACCAACGTATTGTGCGCATACAAATCACCATGACACACCTTGTTGTCGTGTAGGTGATTAAATACGTCCACCATCTGCTCAACAATAGAATTCATTTGCTCGACTGTCAGCGTAAACCCTTGTGCGAACGTATCTCGGGTGCAGGTTTCCAACGTTGGTGGCAAACCTAAGTTGTAGTAACTGTTTGGAATTAGCTCCATCACCAAAGCAAGCTCTTTACCGTCATCCACTTGCGCGATGGATTTCACTAGGTTGTTGTGATGCCCAGCTTGCAAACACGCTTCAAGTTCATCATGAGGATAGCCGTCACTGGTGACCTCTCCCTTGAACACTTTTACCGCAACTTCTCTCGGGAAGTTGTATTGAGCGTCAGTCCAGTTAGCATGAGAAATCACGCCACTTGCCCCTTGGCCGAGAACATGATTAAGCGAGTAACTGTTTGTGGTCACTTTCGGCACACTGTTTAGCGAAGATGGGTGTTTGCAGAATGGATTACCTGCAAAAGCAAACCATGCCAATTTAGGTAGCTTCATCAGCACATCCGGAAAGTGCTCTAGCTGGTTCGCCGAGAGACGAATCAGTTCCAAATCAACTAAGTTTTCCATGCTACTTGGCAGTCGTTTGATGCGATTCCCCGCCAGTGCAAGCTTTCTTAAGCGCGGTCTTTCACCCAGACTGTTTGGTAGCGTTTCAATCTCGTTGTCAGTCAGGATCAGCCAACGTAACTGACTTGGTAGTGAGGCTTCACTCACCACTTTGATCTTGTTGGTTTTAAATCCAACCATCTCAAGGTTTGGCAGCTTGCCCAATACCTCCGGTAAATGGGTGAACTGATTATTGGAAGCAAAAATGATTTTTAGTTTGGTCAACTGTTCCAGCTCTTGTGGCAAATCTGACAGTGCGTTGCTGGATAAATCTAACACTTCAAGCGAGTCTGCAAGCTCTAAAATTTCCATAGGGAACTCAGTTAGCCCTTCCGCCAACTTCAGTTGTTTAATTCCTACTAATTGTCCTTTTTTTAATTGTTCTAGAGTCTGCAAAACCAAGCCTTCTGATTGAATGGAAATAGGCGGCGTAGTGTACGTTGCTTGAGGTAGAAAGGCGAGTCATGGGATGGAATACCATGGAATCAAAGCAACCAAAGGATAGAAGTGAAACCATCGCAATGGTATTACAGCAGCAGTGAGCACGAGTAAAAACATCAGGAACAACCGAAATGGTTGTACTGAAACACAGACTTTTTATCTGGGTTTAATGGCGTTACACTACGCGCCCTTTTTAAATGGCAAAGGTGACACGGTTTATTCCGTCAGCATCGACATGAAACTCTCAGAAAGTCCTATCACCCAACATAGCTTTAATGGGCACAAATTTTTTCTTAAACGTGACGACATGCTCCACTCCCACTTTTCTGGGAACAAAGCACGTAAGTTTATGAAGTTAATGGAAGAGCAAAATCCCGACATCACCACGTTAATAAGCTTTGGCTCCGCTCAATCTAATGCCATGTACTCGCTAGCGGCTCTCGCCCAGATTAAAGGTTGGGCATTTGAGTTTTATGTTCATCACATTCCATCTTGGCTAAAAAGCTCCCCCATCGGAAACTATCGCGGCGCTCTCGATTTGGGTATGAAAATCACCGCCATGCAAGACATCGGTAGCGAACTCCACCCTAGTGAATACATCCACCAGGTACGAAGATTAGATGAGTCGACATTGCTGATTCCAGAGGGTGGACGTTCCCACCTCGCTGAAGCTGGCATCAAACAGTTAGCACGAGAAATTCTTGATTGGACGCGATTGAGAGGTAAAGAGCAGTTTACCGTCGCCCTGCCATCAGGCACCGGCACGACGGCTTTATATCTTCATAAACATTTAAGCCCACACGGCATAGAAGTGCTAACTTGCCCTTGCGTAGGCGATGCAGATTACTTAACTGAGCAGTTCAACCAGCTCGGTGAAAACAGCCACCCAACCATTTTAACCGTGCGCAACAAACACCATTTTGGTCGCTTGTACGAAGAAGATTACATCACATGGAAAGCACTCTTTGAGCAAACCGACCTCGAATTTGACCTGTTATACGACCCGTATATGTGGCAATGCCTCACCCCTTGGTTGGAAGAGAACACAGATAAAACGGTGATTTACATTCACCAAGGCGGGTTACTTGGCAACGAGTCGATGTTGCCAAGATATCAACGAGAATTTGAATAGCGTGTTCAAATAAAGTTGTTGCTGATTACAATGATTCCACTATTTGATGAGCGCCAGAATTTCTTTGAATTCAGGTGCTCGGCAATCTTCGACCATTTCATACAAACACATTTCTAGCCCAGTGAGCACCACACCGTTAGCGGTTAGCTTCGCAAGAGCGAGCGCTTTATTGGCAGCGGTTCGGGAAGATACACAATCCGTGACTAATTCAACGCGATAACCGGACTGGCGCAGAGAAACCGCGGTTTGATAGACGCAAATGTGGGATTCAATACCGCAAACCAACCAGGTATCAACTTTCGCGTTCTCCACCGCGACCTTAAACGTCGCCTCTTTGCAACCATCAAACGTGTACTTGGTAACAGGTAAATGCGTGCTTTCAAGCACTTCACGAATCGGCTCCGCGGTTGGGCCCAACCTTTCTGGATTCTGTTCTAGCCACAGAATAGGCAAATCTAGTGCTTTGGCGCCCTTTACCAGTTTCGTGATATTTTCAATCAGTGCGTCGCTTTCATGCATTAATGTAGCGAGTTTGCCCTGAACATCCACCACAATCAGGCCCGTGTTTCCTTTCGATAACATTTCCATCTCCTATATTGCGCGACCACAAACCATACTCAACAAGTTGAGCAATAGTTAATGTATCAGAACCCTTTCATGTTAGAGCAATAAAACCTAGAAAGATGACCTTCGCTCACACATTTGCCCTTAGTTAAGTGTGGTTTGAACTGACTATTTAAATTTCTCTCGAATTAGTTCAATCAAGGCTTTGACTTTATTAGGCAGAAATAAGGCCGAGGGATAAATCAGAGTAAGATGCTGCTTCGGATGCGCAAATTGAGGCAGCACCTCGACCAACAAACCGTCTCTCAGTGCAGGCTTGGAATGAATTTGAGGAATAAACGCGATGCCGTTTCCTGCTATCGCCATCGAACGCAGCAAGTTGAGGTCATCCGAGCGCAACGCCACATGCAGATCTGAATCGAGCAAATCGGCATTGTAACGATTAGTTAAAAGGCGATGCTGCTTAAGATCTTCCACCGTTTTTACTGGCGGATGCGATTCTAGATAGGCTTTTGACGCAACAAAGTGACTACGATAAGGCAAAAGACTGAACTGCACATAGCTGTCATCGGTGACTTTGACCACGCTAGGAAGAAGCTGCAAATCAAACGATTGACGCTTGAGATCGACACTCTCTTGATGGTTTTCAATCTCGACCGAAATATCCGGATACCGCGTTGTGTACTCGGTGATGATCGCGTTAAACGCGGCAGAGCTCATCAATGCGGAAGGAATGGCTAAACGCACCTTGCCCGTCAGCTCTTGTTGATATTCGTGCATGGCATTTAAACCTTGCTGAATATGGTCAATAGGCTGCCCCACCAACTCAAACAAGCGTTTCCCGTGCTCCGTCAACTCAATGCTGCGTGTTGTGCGGATCAAAAGCTGTACCCCGAGCGATTTCTCTAATTCTTGCAGGCGACGACTCACTTTTGAGCGTTGTAGTTGATTCGCCTCTGCCGCTGCACTTATACCGCCGTGAACCACCGTCTGAGTGAATAGGTAAATATCATCAAAACTAACGTTCATTGTCCTATTTTTAGGTCATTTATGTTCGTATTATCATTCTACTGAATTGTGAGTGACTTCTCTATAATCCGCTATCCAATATGTTTAACGGAACTTGTAATGACGGCTGACCAAAAATTCAAACACTGGATGCGAACTTTGATTGTCCTGTTCATCGTACTATTTTTGTACATTATCATTGCTGACCGCCACGCCCCCTTAACGACCGAAGGACGAGTGCAAGGATACGTTGTCCAAGTCGCGCCCGAGGTATCTGGTAAAGTGACCGACGTTCTCATCGAGAATAACCAGTCCGTTCAAAAAGGCGATGTGTTGTTTACGATTGATGATCGTAAATACAAAATAGCACTTGAACAGGCGGAGCTGTCTCTGCAATCCGCTTATGAAAAAGAAGCAACGCTGTATTCTCAACGCGAAGCCGCTCTTGCCAATATTGCCCGCGCACAAGCGACATTTGATAATGCACACCGCGAATACAACCGCTTACTGACACTATCGAAGCAGAAAGTCATCTCTCAATCGACACTCGATAATGCCTTTGCCCAAAATCAGGTATCACATGCAGCGCTTAAAGCGGAAAGACAAAACTTAAAAGTCATTGAAGCGCAATTAGGCGATCAAAAAGGTCAAAGCACCGCCGTTCGAATTGCCAAAAACGGCATCGAAAAGGCGCAACTTGATTTGGCAAATACCGCAGTACTCGCTCCCAGTGATGGTGTCGTGACCAACCTGCAACTAGAAGTTGGCACGATGGCAAACACCAACATGCCATTGCTGACATTTGTACCAACAGGATCACTCTGGGTAGCCGCTGATTTTCGTGAAAAGTCCGTCGCGAACGTAGACAAGACTTTCCACGCCTTGGTCACATTTGATGCCAACCCAGGTTCGGTGTACGACTTTGATTTAGCTAGCCGCGATTACGGTGTAGCAGCCGCACAACAAACGCCTAATGGCGCACTAACCAAAGTGGAAGTAAACAACCGCTGGGTACGTGATGCGCAGCGTACACGAGTGAACCTAACCAGCAGCGAAGAGTTACCACCAGCACTGTTTGTCGGCTCTCGCGCTACCATTGTTTTGTACCCAGACAACAACATTTTCTGGCAGTGGATGGCGCAAGCACAGATTCACCTCGCAAGCTGGTTCCACTTCATTTACTAGGTGGCGACAATGAAAACCTTACGAATTTGGTTCGGCTGCTCTTTAGGGCTCGCGCTAAGCATGATCTTCGGTTGGTCTTACGGATTTTTTGCCATCATGATGCCGCTGTTTATTTTGGGCAGAATGGACCACTTTAATCTTTCGGCTTTATTGATTGTGTTTTTCTCTGCGGTGTGGACAACCATACAAGCCACATTTTTACTGGAATACTTGCAGTTTCATCCAACATTAATGACCGTTGCCGTCGGAATCATGATGCTGTTTAAGTGCATTGCAATGATGAACCAGAAAACCTATTTGTTTGGTTACATGGGGCTGTTGGTGGGTTCAATTGTGTTGAACTTTGCCAGCTATAACTTCATGGATATTGAAGAGTTCAACGTTAACATGTGGGTGATGGCGTTCAGCAATATTTTTGTTTGCGCATTCGCGTATTGGTTGTTCCCGGAGCCAAAATCCCCCGCCGAGCACATTGAAATGTCGACCCCAGTGAAAAGCGATATTGACTACATCAGCCAAGTTGCCATGGGTTGGGTAGTAGCGATGGCGGCGTTTATCGTATTCCAAGTAGCGGACTTATATGACTCGCTATCCGCACAAGCTTCCATTTTGATCATCCTAACCCCAATGACTTTAGCGGGCTCGCTCGCCATGGCAAAAATTCGCATCATCGGCACCGCACTAGGCTGCATCGCAGGGATGGTTGTTCAGCTCATATTGGGCAGTTGGTATGGGCATGGGCTACTCTTTTGGCTCGCCTTTACCATTGCTATGGGGCCATTCTGCTTGTGGCTCACAAAGGGGCAAATTAAAGCGGCTATCGCGTTTTCTGCCATGTCTGCCCTATCGGTTCCGCTGACGACCTCATTGGTGCCAGAACAAAAAGACGCGTTCTTTTCGATCTTGTACCGTTTCAGCTCGATTTTCGTCGCGGTTTTGCTCACCGCGATGGTGATGTGGGTAGTGCATCACTGGATTCGTGTGATGTTGCTAAAGCATCCTGAAGTTCGACAGCTAGAAATGAACTAGCGCGAAGTTACGACTTCTGTTTTAAGAAAAAACCAAGAACCGAGCTCTTGGTTTTTTTGTTTATCTAAGGGGGAAATTTTTGAATAACTTAAGCAGAAAGCTCTTTACGAATAATCTCTGCGCCTGCACTTAGCGCATTGAGCTTAGCGGTTGATACTTCACGAGACAAAGGTGCCATACCGCAGTTGGTACATGGGTAAAGCTTGTCGGCATCAACGTACTTCAATGCCTCTCGCAGTGTGTTCGCCACTTCTTCTGGTGTTTCAATTTCGTTGGTTGCAACGTCAATCGCACCAACCATCACTTTCTTACCGCGAATCAACTCAAGCAACTCAATAGGCACTCGCGAGTTATGACACTCAAGCGAGATAATATCGATATTCGATTGCTGCAATTTAGGGAATACTTCTTCGTATTGTCGCCATTCAGTGCCTAGCGTTTGCTTCCAATCCGTGTTCGCTTTGATGCCGTAGCCATAGCAGATATGCACCGCCGTTTCACATTTCAGCCCTTCAATCGCACGCTCTAAACATGCAATGCCCCACTCGTTCACATCATCGAAAAACACATTGAACGCAGGCTCATCAAACTGAATGATGTCGACACCTGCCGCTTCAAGCTCTTTCGCTTCTTGATTGAGGATCTTTGCAAATTCCCAAGCCAGCTTTTCACGGCTACCGTAATGATCATCATAAAGCGTGTCGATCATCGTCATAGGGCCTGGCAGCGCCCACTTGATAGGTTGCTTAGTTTGCTCACGCAAGAACTTTGCATCTTCAACAAACACGGGCTTTGTGCGGCTTACTGGGCCAACCACAGTCGGAACACTTGCTTCATAACGGTTGCGGATGGTCACCGTTTTACGGTTTTCAAAATCTACACCGCTTAAATGCTCAATAAAGGTCGTCACAAAATGTTGGCGAGTTTGCTCGCCATCACTGACGATATCAACGCCTGCTAGTTCTTGTTCTTGCAAAGCGACACGTAGCGCATCGCGTTTGCCATCAATCAGTTCTTCACCTTGCAGTTTCCACGGTGACCAAAGTTTTTCTGGTTCGGCCAGCCAAGAAGGTTTCGGTAAGCTGCCAGCCGTTGAAGTCGGTAATAGTGTTTTCATCGTCATTCCTTTCTAGATTCTCGTTGTCGATTACGCGTAGTTTGCAGACCATTGTTCAAGCACAGATTGATAAGGTTTGATGAAATGCTCCTCGGCAAATTTCCCTTGTTCAATCGCCAGTTGGCTGCGCTCTTCTCGGTCGTAAACGATTTGAGTTAGCGAGTGGTCTAGGTTTTTTAGGCTTGGCTGGTAGCAATTACCGGCAACCGCGTTGGCATTGTAAATCTCAGGTCGGTAAATCTTCTGGAATGTCTCCATCGTGCTAATCGTACTGATAAGCTCTAGGTTTGAATAATCGTTCAACAAGTCACCGAAGAAGTAGAATGCCAATGGTGCGACACTGTTTGGTGGCATAAAGTAGCGCACTTGTAAGCCCATCTTTTTGAAGTACTGCTCCGTCAACGAAGATTCGTTCGGCTGATATTCAAAGCCCAAAACAGGATGTTGGTTTTCGGTGCGTCGGTATACCTTGTTGTCCGATACGCTCAGACAAATCACCGGCAGCTTTTTGAAATGCTGTTTGTAAGACTCAGAATTAACGAAAGCTTTGAACAGTTTGCCATGCAAATCACCGAAGTTAGCTGGGATGCTGAAACGGGGCTGATTTTTGTTGTGGTCCAACAGCAAAACGCTAAAGTCGTAATCACGAACGTATGAAGAGAAGTTGTTACCCACAATACCTTCGATGCGCTCGTTAGTGTTGTGGTCAACAATGTTAGTTTTGAGCACTTCAATCGAAGGGAAGGCTTCGCCACTGCCTTGGATATCCATATCAACAGAGATGATTTCAAGCTCTACTGAGTAGCGGTCACCTTGCGCGTTATCCCAATATGCCAACGCATTAAAACGATTGTCGATCATTCGGAGTGCATTGCGCAGATTCTCTCGGCGGTAGTTTCCACGAGCCAGATTAGCAAAGTTGGTAGTGATTCGCGTGTTGTCTGATGGTTGGTAATTCTCATCAAAGCGAATGCTTTTGATAGTAAATGTGAAATCGTTATTCATCGTGAGTTGGTATCCTATTTCCTTAGATAAAGCAGACTTTTCCTAACTCTGTGCATGGGGACATTTTTGTTTTTTGGTTTTCCCAATCGTTAGGTTGAACAGCACTTACGACGAACAGTTCGTTCTAAAAATGACGGTCGCATTGCCTAACACCAGAGCAGTCCTTTTTTTATACTTGCTTCACGAGTTGAGTAATATTGGTATTGCTTCACATTGAACATGAAAGAAATTCATAGAGGGAGTTCCAACCCAGAGGGCACTATCGTAGATACTGTTTTTCATTGACACCAATACACGTAACTTGGCGAGCATATTGCCAACATGTGTAATTAAGAAACTGATAAGGGATTAACAGTACGTAAACCAGTTTTAAGCCTAGAAAACGCATTGTATAAACAAGACGCTACCTGGAATATAGGACAGCGTAGCTTAAATAGCACTTTTTACACTCCATCAATTATTCAAGCATTCGTGTAATTAAAAGTACCTTATACTTTATATCCTCGGAAACATGATTATTTAATCATCTTATTTATTTCTTTTCCTATATTCACCATCTCAAACGTAAAGTTTAATTTTTCTGTTTTAAAAGAACATATATCCTCATACACGAATATGACAAATTCATTGACGGACTTTGTCACCCAACCATTACATTAATCTCTAAAAAAACCAATAATAAAACAAACATAAACCACTGTTTTAATTTAAATTAAATTCAGGAAGCTGTAATGACCACATAACGACACTTTACTTAGTTTGGCACAACAACCCCCCCCCATCAATAGCATGGTTAATTCTTATAAATTTCACTTCTATCAATAAGAAAATTCAAACATAACATTAGAAAATAAAAATTAAGTAATAACTTAAAAAGGTAAGACTTAATAACTACATTCTTATTTATTATAGTTGAGTAATGAATTTAAAAACTATGAGACATTAATCCCACGAATCTATACTTTTCCTTTTTTTATTAAAAAACAAGATGCAATATTTCACCGCTCAATTATTGAGCACTAATTAATAACCAGTCCATAATTATAAAACACCCATAGAGTTATTGTTAAAACCCAATAATAACCTTTATGGGCTGACTAATAGGAAACAACAATGGAAAAACAGCATCTTTCCGCGAGTATTATCGCGCTCGCATTACTTGGTTCTCTAGCTCCAGCACATGCTGAAGATACATTAAAAGCTTACACTTCGACCTTGCTACAGCTCGATGATAGCGATGCACGCTCGAAGAAAATCCGCTTAATTTACTCCTTAGAAAATGTCTGGAATCAATCTTTGCTACCGAATGGAGCTAAGGAAGCCAAGTTGCTTCTAAACGGAGGTTCTGGTTTCGACATGACTAATGTACCGAATAAAGAGCAGATCTATGGTTTTGCCACCGGTGGAGACTACCGTTACACAATCCCAACCGCCTTTAAACTGGCACTGAGTTATTTAAATGGTGCCCCTTTACGTCATATGAGCCATGCTCCAGAAAACACTATTGCAACAGCATCCGTAAGTGAGTCTCTGGACTTTAATCTTGGCTTCAGTGCTTCTGATTCTCCAAATATTAGCGGTGGTATCTCCTGGAGTAACCGCGTAACTTACGATCAACCAGAATTTCAGACGGTGGCTGATTTTGATCAGACCAATGAGAGCATTAATTGGCTTATCGAAAACCAGACTATCCGCCACAATACTCCACCTAAAGACTGGTTATTGTACCGTTGGACCAGCTGTGACATGGGCAACCTAATTGACTATAGCGAATTACCTGTCGTGATGCGCTCTGACTTTAAACCGCAAGTCGGTGTTGTATATCGAAAAAATGATATTCAAGATGGCCTAGATACGTCAGAAGTCAAGCTGGTTGCAGGTTGGCGAAAAACCAATTACTACTTTGGTCGTGACTGGTGTAGCTGGTATACCACCCCAGAAAATACCTGGAAGAAAAATCGTGATAGCAGTCAATGGACAGAGACTAGCCGAGCCGTAACTATCTCTTGGAATGACGCGCTCTACCACTAACTTATTAGCCTGCGGCCACGGAATGAATAAGTGGCCGCCGTATTTACTAATGAAATAAACGGTAAGACATGACAAGTAATAAAAAACTCTTGACTGGATCGGCGCTAGCACTTGGTGCAGTACTCGCCATATTTCTAATTAATTCAAATAACAAGAATACCCAGACCGAACCTGTTGCAAGCCTAGACGAGCAAATCAAGACAGAAGATGCTGCGACAATGAATGTACCCCCTCCTGAGAGCGATGCTGCTCAAGAGGTGGTTACCGTTCCAACACCACAGAATGACAATGACGCTACTTCCGACGTCATTCCAGCTACACCTTGGATATCTGCCCCATTAAATGAATTGAGCAATGAACTGTACGATTTTATTGAAGCTGAACAGGTAAGTTATATCAGTACAACCGACTATCCATTCGACGAGCAAAAGCAAAAACAATTACGAACATTAGCGAAGCAAGGGGTTCCTATCTTGTTTGACAACACGGAATCATCCTATTTGGATAGTTACGGTGTCAGCGAAACCAAAGTGGTTTCAGAGTATTTTGGTACGGCGTCTGAAGGTGATGTCATCATTGCTACCGGAGTACAGAATGAGGATGGCAGCATTCATTATCTGGTTTTGCCTTTGAAGAGCAAAGATCTCAACGATAACAGTAAATTGATTGAGGACACTAAGCTCGCAATCACTCTACTTAAAGAACAGAAGCATGACTTGATAAAAGAGAGACAAAGCGAACATCGCGAATAAAAATAAAGGAAGATAGCTTCTCCTATTCCATGGCTATCTTCCTTAAAGTAACTCCAGTCTCAATCAAGAAAAATTCATTTATCTTCCCTCCGGAGCCCTATCCGAAATCACCTTGCCATCTTTGATGGTGATGATGCGTTTGGTGCGCTCTGCTAACGCATTATCATGGGTAACGATGATCAGCGTTCTACCTTCGGAGTGAAGTTGATTGAACAAGGCTTCAATCTCTGCGCCGGATTTTGAATCCAATGCACCCGTTGGTTCATCCGCTAAGATGATTTGCGGATCGTTGACCAAGGCTCTTGCAATCGCAACTCTTTGCTTTTGACCACCAGAAAGCTGGTTTGGTTTATGATCTAAACGATCCCCTAGCCCGACTTGCTCTAGCAATTTAGCGGCGCGCTGGCGACGTTCTTTGGCTTTGATACCAGAGTAAACCAACGGCAGTGCCACGTTATCGAGCGCCGTCGCGTATTCCAATAAGTTAAAGCTTTGGAAGACAAATCCGATCTTTTGGTTACGAATGCCAGCCAGCTCATTCGCACTTAAACTTGCGACGTTTTGGCCGCCAAGTTGGTACTCGCCATCGGTGGGCTTATCTAAACAGCCGAGCATGTTCATCAACGTTGACTTACCCGAACCGGACGGGCCAAGAATCGAAAGAAACTCGCCTTGATTAATGGTTAAGTCAACGCCGTCTAGCGCGCGAACTTCCGCCTCCCCGCTTGAGTAGTATTTACAGATGTTGGTCAGCTCAACAAGCGGCTTGTTCGACATGTTCTCTCCAGAGTTATTATTGTTATTCACTTTGTAGCGCCTCCAACGGGCTGACTTTTGCGGCTCGGTTTGCAGGTAACCATGCAGATGCCACACCTATGAGCACTAAGGTGAGGATGACAATCGCGACAACGACCCACGACAACTCAGGGACAGGTTTACCCAGTTGTTCATAAAAGGCATTGCCCTCTAAAGGAATGGAACTGATGGCAGACACCAGCGCGTACGTCACGGCTAACCCAAGCGCGCCCCCCATCAACATTGTCAATAAAGACTGCACTAAATAGTGCATGCGAATGGCCGTTGGGGTTGCACCGACTGCCATGCGCACGCCGATATCACGCGTAGATCGCTTTACGGTGGCATACATCACATTGGCAATGCCGACGCCAGCAACAGCTAACGTCACGAAGCCGATAATGCCAAGGAAACTCTGCAAACCTATCAGAAACTGCTGCATACTCTTTTGTTTAAGGAACATATCGTCAACTTGGACGACCTGTTCATCACTGACACCTGCCCCGTGTTTACGGGCAATCACTTGCCTGATCGTCTTTGCTAAGGCTTCTCGGTCTACATCCGCTTGTGGCTGCACATTGATGCCACTAATTTCACCGTTGACATGAAATCGCTTCCACGTCGCTAACGGCACAAAGCTGGAATAGTTGATAAGATCCCCCAGTTCTATTTGAGCGCTGTTTTTCTCCAATACGCCCACAACGGTGAACTCCTCATTGCCGATTTTTACCTTTTGCCCCACAGGGTTGACTTGCAATGTGACTGTCGCAAACCAACTAAAGTCCTCATTCGGGTTGAATAAGTCGGCTGCCAGTTCATAACCCAGTACAACGACTTTGCGCGTCTCTTTTTGATCGAGTGGATTTAACCATCGTCCCCCCGCCATCGGCACCAAATTGGTCATGGATTGAAACTCGCTCGTGACCGCTAACGGCTCTTGCCACGAGCTTCTGTCACCAACGGTGATGCGCTCTTTCCACTTCGCAGTTGGCGCAACGCTTTTTACATCGGGTAATGCTCGAACAATCTCTGAATCGTCCATTTTTAATGTCAGAAACTTACCTTGGTGAAAAGCACCGTGGTCGACGGTGGCCATCCCTCCGGTCAAATAGATCAAGTTGCCGTTACCATTTTGTGCGGTTTTCAATACGCCCTGACGAATACCCTCACCTACCGCCAACATGGCAGCGATACAGAGGGTCGCCCACGCTACAGCCAGAATGGTCAAACCCAATCTCAACTTTTCTGCGGCCATTTCTTGGAAAATTTGTCTCATCGGTAACAACATGACTAAGCCCTCGCGCTCAAAGCAATGACTGGCGTGAGACGCGATGCTCGCCTTGCTGGGAAATACGATGCCATCAATGCCAAGATAAGCGTCACAAGTAAAGACCAAGCAATGGAATCTGGCGTGATCACAGGCAAACCAATCCATTCCGGTAATGCCATGCTGCTTAGGACAGACACCACTGCATACGAAAACATCAGACCTAATGCCGTGCCCACGGCTACCAGAATAAACCCTTCAAGAATAAACTGACTGAGTATGGATTTTTGAGTCGCCCCGATCGCCAAACGCAAACCGATTTCACGCGTGCGCTCCGTGACAGATAAAAACATGATGTTGGCAACGCCAAGCGCACCGACCGCCATGGTCATCGCGCCACTCGCTCCGAGAAAAATCTGAATGCCACGCAAAATTCCACTGATGACCGCCGCACCTTCACTAAAATCGGGTAATTCGACCGCATCTTTATCACTTGGGTCAAAATGAAGCTGCTTGGCGAAAAAGTTCACGATATTTTGTCGAAACGACGGTGCATCCATCCCGTCTCTCGGCTTCATCAATACCATCCAAGGTTTCGCATCCCACAAATCGCGGTACGTTGTTTGAGGAATGAAAACCGTGCGGCTATCGCCGAATGAAATGCCAGTGTCCTCAGCGACGGTTATCCCAATAACCAAGAACGGAATGCCATTGACTTTGAGCCTATCCCCGATTTGGATTCCGCCCATTTGCGCAATTTGATCGCCTAACACTGCCACGCGAGTGTGGTTGTTCATATCACTTGGTGACAGGTTTCTCGAACCGGATTGCAGCTTGCGTTGCACTAAAGGAAAGTAAGACGTATCAATACCGCTGACCGTACTCGATAAGTTCTGTCCTTTGAGATTGGTGATATTCGCATCCCATTTGGCGTAAACGCTTGACGCCTGTTGCACGAAGCCTGACTGTTTGATCATGTCGACTTTTTCTTGTGGAATATCAATTTGTCGTCTTGAAGCTAACCCTTGCCACGGTTTACTGGTACTCGACGGAAACACCACTTGCACATTGTTGATCATAAATGAAAACGACTGGGTCTGATGGCGATAAAAGCCTTCGCCAAGTGCGATTAACACCACCACAGAGATCACGCCCCAAGCAATCGCGATAATGGCTAGCACACTCTTCATGCGGTGCGCCATCAACGTTTGCCAAGTTTGTTGCAACAGGCTGCTCATGAATGAAAAGCCCGAGAGATCAACGCCATGGTATCGTCATCGAGTTTCCCTGCGGTTTGCAGTAAGCCGATTCTCTTACGCCAATAGCTGTACAAGTTGGTTTGCAGACTGTTTTTCGCCTCAAACAAGCTGTTGTGTGCACTGATAACTTCCGACACTTCAAGCAGACCAGCGTCGTAAAGTTTCTCTTTGCTTTGCAACACTCTGGCGCGCGACTCAACCAGCTCGTTCGCTATTAAAACTTGATTCCAATTGATATCGACCTGCGTAAACTGCTGAATAACTCGTTTCTGAATATCAATTTCCACTCTACGCATATCTTGCTTGGCGCTTAAAATGTTCAACGATGCTTCGTCCACTTTCGCTCGCATTGCACCATTGAGGTCAATCGGCAAACTCAAACTAATCCCAGCGTTAAACTCGCCGTTTGAACGATTGTCACCATCGCTGTAGCCCACACTGCCTTTGACGGTTGGGTAGTATCCACCTTTAGCTGAATCTTTCGCGAACTCGCTCGCTTTCACCATCTGCGCCGCCACCAACAGCTCTGGACTGCTGTCTTTCGCCAGTTTTAGCCATTGCTCCTGAGAGTCCACCAGCATCGGCGGCTGAATCAAAGAATCCGTTCGAATTTGGTCGACACTCTCCGGCATTTGATTGATTAACGCCGCAAGCTCTGCTTTTTTCACTTCGAGATCGGCTTTTGCATTGAGGATACTTGCTTGCTCAGAGACTTGATTCGCTCGCATCTCTTCGACATCAACCGACTTCACTTTGCCTGCTCGATAGCGTTTCTCGATGATGTTGAGAAGTTCTTTCCCCTCCTCCAGCTTGGACTGCGCCAATTTGAGGTCGCCCTGTGCGCTTGCCACATCTAGGTAAGCGGTGAGCAACTTTTGCGCAAGCTCGTTATGCGCTTGAGATAACTCTAACTGTACTTTGAGATAATTGGCATTCGCTTGATCCAGTTCCGACCACAAACTGCTATCCCAAATAGTTTGAGTTAAGGTAGCGCCGTAACTGTTGGAATGGCTTGAGGACTCATTCCAATCCGCTGACGCACTGGCACTTAAGCCCGGCAATAACGCACTACGGTTACTCTGTACGCCAACCTCGCCAAGCTGGACGCCGATTTTCGCTTTTTCGTAATTTGGATCGTTCTGCTTTGCTTGTTGCCAAGCTTGTTCAATAGAAATTGCGTAGGTCGGCAAACTGAGCGTGGCAGCCAACAATGCATAGGCGATTGTTGATCGTTGCAGCTTAACCATGCGCCGCTCCCATCATGCTGTTGTCGATAACCTCTTCATCAAGCTCCACGCCGTCAAGCACTTCGACATTGATGCCATCTGACAGACCGAGTTTCACAGGTTGTTTATGAAACCCTTGTTCTGAGCTGTCGGGGATCAGAACATTCGGTGCGTCACCATCAAATTGCAGAGCGCGCTCCGGTAGAGTGAGCACGTTTTCAGACTTCTTCAGAATGATTTGAGCCGTCGATGAAAAACCAGAACGAAGCAACACATCTTGTGGGATCTTGAGTTCTCCCACTTCAACCTCAAAACCGTTATCAAAACTTTTTGCAGAAGCATTGCCCTCTGGTGAGTTAAGGTTCTCAGATTGAATCGCCACTTTGGTTAGCACACCAGAAATCGCCACATCAGGATAAGGCGCAACCGTCAACATAACGGGCATTCCCGGAGACAACTGCGCAGCATCATGCTCACTGACGCTACCTTTAAAAATCAGACTGTTCATGTCGGCCAATGACATCATTTCAGTCGCGGCTTGGCTTGATTGAGTCGAGATGATCGGCTCTCCGACCTCAACTTTCTGGTTGAGTACCGTGCCATCAATAGGCGCGTAGATCGTCGACGTTAAACGCGCATCACCGATAGACGCCTCACCACTGCGGATGAGTTCGAGATTCTGGCGCTTTTGCAATACGTCCGCTTGCGCAGATTTGACTGCCGAGCGCGCACTTACGTATTCGTCGTAGTTACTTGGAATAATGTCCTGCTTGACCAAGCTTTCTAAGTTGGACAGTTTTTGTTTGGCGGATTCCAGATCGGCTTCACTACGCATGAGTTCTGCCGATGCATCCGTTAATGCTTGGGGGGTTGGGTTTGGACGCACTTTGATCAGCGGCTGGCCTTGCTTCACCTTTTCACCAACTTTCGCGTAAATTTCACCGACGATACCGTCGATTTGTGACTTGATAGACACGGAGTGTGCAGGGACAATTTTACCAACAGCCACCGCTTGTTTTTCAATCGTGCCTTTTTCCACAATCAATGTAGGCAGCAATTCTGGTTGAGCGGCAGATTGGAGATAGAAATACGTACCACCGCCGAGCAGCGCAATGCTCACAGCGGAGACAAGCCAACGTTTCGTCATTATTTATTCCAACAATTATTAGGTAGTCTAATGACTACTCCTAAAACACAAAGTTGAAGGAATAATATCCTGCTTTAATAGCGGTTTGGTTGTCACAGTTGGTAAGGCTTTGTCAGTCGCCTCTGACAATCAAAGACTAAAAAATCTCGACGAATCATTCAGCAAAGACGCTGTCTACGATGGCGACTAACAAGCTCTGTAACCGCTCGTTTCAACCGCCCCCCTTTTCATTCTGAACAACGTGCAAAATGGCGCAGTTCTGTATCCTCCAATCGCATATCCATACAGTCTTGCGCCTCACGTCCTAAAGCAGGAAAAACCGCATGCGCTTTTAAAATGCCTCGGCTGATAAAGCCACATTTCTCCAACACACGAATACTTGCGTGGTTGCCAATATGCGGGGCAGTGCGAATGCGCGTTATACCTAAGCTTTGCAAGTAAACAACGCCAAGTTTGCAGGCTTGGGTTGCATAGCCTTTTCCCTGATAGCGAGCAGAAATACCAAAATGGATTTCACTGCTGTCTTGCTCAGGTATCAGCACCAGACAGCCTATTAGGAGTTTGAGAAGTAAGTTCTTCAATGGTGAAGACTAATAGATTGGGAGACTTTTGATCATATTGAGCACGCCATCTTTCGATAGCTTCAAGGGTTTGATTAACATTTTGGTGGGCTTGGCGATTGAGGAAGCGGCATGCTTGCTCATCGCCTAAATAGTTTTCAAACAGAGGAGCAGCGTCTGTTGTTTTGAGGTGTCTGATTGCCACTTGTTGAGATTCAACTCTCATCATGGTTTAGCTCTGATAAACATTCGGTTTCCAGATTTGCATGAAGTTTTCTACTGGAGCAATAGGAGTGAACCCAAACTGTTCGTACAACCCATGAGCATCGCGGGTTGCAAGCATCATACGGCGTAAGCCTTGTAGTTCTGGATGAGCAACAATTTCTGAGATCAACCACTTACTGATGCCTTTACTACGGTGTGCCTCCACTACAAACACATCGGCAAGATACGCAAACGTGGTGCGATCGGTAATTAACCGAGCAAAAGCGACGAGTTGATTTTCGTCATCCAAAACCGCGAAACAGAACGAATGGCGCAATGACTTCTCAAGGCGTTCTCTTGGAATGCCCTTTCCCCAATAACTGTTTGAAATGAACTCGTAGATAACGCCTAAATCCATGTCATCTAACAATGTAGTAATTCGAAACCCTTGCATTGTATCCCTCAACATTGGTTTATATTTTCTCAGCCACACAGACAAGCGAGTTGGCATTCGCCTCAAATACTTGCGCTGACCAAGATTGGTACTTCTCTATAATTCTGAATCCCGCTTGTTCAAGGAAAACCTCTATGTCTTCCAGCGGGCGATATTTTAAATCAATGTTGGAATGCTCAATCGTTCCACTTTCAAAATGGCGCTCTTTGTTCAAATACATGATGGACGTTTGCAAGTCATACTCGGCCTTCATACCGAAATAATTCACTTCACCATAAGTTGGAGAAACATAGGTTTGCCACAGCGCCATCTCATGATCCAATTCTAGATTCTCTGGCGTTGGTAACCGCGTATCGAAGACAAATCGCCCACCTTTTTCTAGGTGCTTTGATATTGAGCTCAGTGCGCCTGCCAGCATGTCGTCACTTAAAAAGGCCTGAAATGCATTCCCTGTCATTATGGCTAGGTCAAACTTCTTACCTAACGAAAACTGGGTTGCGTCGAGATGAAGAAAACGCAAGTTACTCCTGCTTTTGGCTTTGTCCTTTGCGTGTTTGAGCATCCCTTCAGAAATATCAATGCCAATGGCTTCGTTGAGTTGCTCAGAGACTGGAATCGTGACAATGCCGGAACCACAACAGACATCCAGTACACTTCGAGCATTGGTTTCTTCGATTAACCTTGTGATGAAAGTAATGTCGTGATGGTAATGCTGGTCGTATTGGGCATCGTATTCAATGCCCGAACCGAACTCGGTTAAATCTTGTGTTTTCAAAAACAGTCCTTGTTTGTTACTTATTTCAGCGGTGTGACTTTTTCAGCTCTAGCATCAAGTATCGACACACATAACCAACACCAGATACGTAACCAATCACATTTTCTAAGGAAACCACTTCCAACCCCGCCTGCTGACAGAGTTGCTCAACTTCACTTTCGGTATATGCCGTATGCACGACCGATCCACTATAAGTATTTCGAGGCAAATCTTGTCCATCCGGATCGTGGTATTGAAAGCTGATAAAACATCGTCCATTCGCACTTAGCTTACGCGAAATGCACTCCAGCAGTTGTTGAGGCTCTGCTAGAAACTCAGTAAAACCAAGTGCGGTGATAAGGTCGAAGGTTTGCTCAAACAAAGGGGAAAATGGCTCATCGAGGTTATGAACCGCGACGCTTTGATAGAGGTTAGTTTGGCGCGCTTTATCAACCATTTTGGACGAGATGTCTAAGCCATGGATGGTGAGATCTGGATAGTGATTTTTTACGACATGACCGATACTGCCTGTCGCACAGGCTAGGTCGAGTGCCGAGCCTTGCTCGATGGGAAAGGTTTTTAACTTCCCAGAAATCCAACGTGGGCCGACGTAATGGCTGTCATCCACCAACTTTTGATAGCGCTCCGACACATCATCATACATTTTTGCTACGTTCATCGTTTCCTCCTTGATAACCAGAACGATGCTCGAATGTAACACGCAATACGCACCTAAGCACTTATTAAATGGCTAATTTTTTATGAAACGTAACCGACTGGTTATTCAGCGCTAACCAGTAGAAATAGATGAAATTTTGAAAAGTATTGGCCTGTGATTCCGATGGAATTTTTAAGTGCATAAAGAAAAATATGTCCTGATAATCTGCTTCGATTATTCAGCGAATCTTATTTCCATCATTCTATTCGCTGTATATAAAAACAATATTTAAATTAACATAACAAACCTATCGCTTATTATTTTCCATTTAAATAATGATTCTTACTTTTAATATCATTCTATAATTAAAGTGCTCAAATTCTCATGTTGTATTAACTTGAGGTTTAATTTATGAAACTAACTCCTTATTTAACTGCTGTTGTTTCGGTCAGCTGCGCTTTTGGCGCATTCGCAGCCGATGATTCAAAAGCACTTTTAGAAGATGCACTGAGTGCTGCACCACCGACTATTCGCGATAAAGTAACAGTGATGGACTGGAACAATAATGTTCTGCAAGAAGGTTCTAGCCAATACACTTGCTTCCCAACGCCTCCTCAATTGGAAGGCACAGCGCCAATGTGTATGGATGGTCCTTGGATGGAATGGGCAGACGCTTGGATGAACAAAAAACCTTTCCAAGCCAAAGCATTAGGTATTTCTTACATGTTAGCGGGTGATGGCGGTGCCAGTAACACCGACCCATTTGCAGAAGGGATGACGGACGATAATCAATGGATTGTGGAAGGACCACACTTGATGATTATTACCCCAGACCAAGCGTTGCTGGACTCTCTACCAACCGACCCAAGTTATGGTGGCCCATACGTAATGTGGAAAGGCACTCCATACGCACACATTATGATTCCCGTTGGAGCGAGAAAATAAAAAGAAAAAATCCGATATTCAGTATTTTGAATATCGGATTTTTATTTCGTTATCGAGCCAACCAAATTCTCGCCAATATTCCTATCGGCGTTGTGATGCCTGTCGTAATAGAGGTCACTTCACCATTTCTTAAAATATAAATGGTTGGAGTCACGCTAATTTTCCATTCACGCATAATATCGCTTGAAGGATCGTTTATGTTTTCAAAACGATATTCTTTTGCCTGCATAAACTGCGCCACGCGCTCATTCGGTCCCGATGAGCCAGAAACGCCAACTACGGCATAGTCATCACTCAGCCAGCTCACGCTTGGGCTTACAAATTTACAAGCGGGACACCAAGTCGCCCAAAAATAAACAACGACAGGTTGTTCATGACTTTGTGCGATTGCATCGAAGTATTCACCATCGCTCAATACGGAGCTCAATGGTGGTGCCTCCTGTTTGGGAATATCTTTGGTGCGATACCAATCCATCGCGATAGAAATAACGGTGACAATGAGCACCATCTGTACGATTTGAACGAGCCAATATCGGACTGTTCTACGCTGCTTTGTCGAACTCATTGAATGGATCCCCCACTCGCTTGTTTCACCGCGCTTAAAACAACATCATCAGTCAGAATCACAGGTAACGGGATACCTTGTGGCGCCGCCGGGCCATAGACGATGTTAAACGGCACACCGTAACGCCCATGAGCTCGTAAAAAGTCCGTTACCGAGCCGTCCGGATGCGTCCAATCCCCTTTTAACGTCGCCACATTAGGGCTTTGCAGCAATGAGTAGACAGGATCTTGCCAGATCACGCCGATCTTGTTCGCTTTACACGTGACACACCAATCCGCAGTCACATCCACAAACACCACTCGCCCATTATAGACGTGCTCTTCAATCGCTGAATTAGAAAGCTTTTGCCAAGCTAGATCATCCGGAAGTGGCGTTGCCCATTGGTCAGCAGTGACACTGCCAAGTAGTAAGCCGCCAGCTATTAACACTAACGATGCGGTCCCCGATACAGCAAGTGCTTTCTCACCATACACACGCTTAATTCTTGCCATCATGACGACAAAAGCAACCACAGCGATGAGTGCAATCCATAACATCGGTACATGATTTGCCATTAATGAAAGTAGCCAAACGCTGGTTGCCAACATCATTATGCCAAACACGATCTTAACGACATTCATCCATGGACCGGGCTTTGGTAGTTTTAGCGCGATACTTGGAAACACAGCGACTAAGATCCAAGGCAGTGCCATACCCAATGCTAATGCTGTAAAGGTTGCAAATAACGTTAATACGTCCGCGCCCAAGGCAAAAGCAACGGCAGTGCCTAAAAACGGTGCGGAACAAGGTGTCGCAAGCAAAGTGGCGAACATACCTTGAACGTAGTGACCCACTAGAGAGTTATCACCTTTCGATGCGAGCCATGTATTAGTACCCGATGACAGACGGATTTCAAATAACCCCAACATATTGGCGCCGAACAAAGCAGTGACTAGTACCATCAATCCTAGGAACCAAGGGCTTTGGAACTGCACGCCCCAACCGATCGCGTTACCCGTAAGCTTCAACACCAAAATGAATCCAGCTATCAGCCAGAACGAAGTGAGAATCCCCAGAGAAGAAGCGATAAACTGGGTACGAATTTGACGGCGCTCTACACCATGCGCAGCCACAATACTGCTGAGCTTCATCCCCAATACAGGCAGCACACACGGCATGATGTTCAAAATCAAACCGCCTAACAATGCAAATAAGAAAATACTCGCTAAAGAGGTAGTTGGCAGTGACGATGTAACCGCTCCTGCTTGTGCTTGTGTTACCTCTTCGACCAGCAAATTATCATCTTTGATAGAAACATATAACGATTGTTCATTAAGCTCTACCTCACCCAGCCAGGTATTAACCGAGTAATTTGCTGTGACGATATCACCTTCTTGCTGAAGTCCATCCAACTTGAAGCTGTAGTCACGAATCGCATCACCAACACCATCTACCAACACTTGAGGATTTTGCCAACCTTGCGTGTTCTTTAGTTTGATTTGTAATTTGGATTGAGTCGCATCCCAATTTGTTTGCGTGACCTCAACAAAAGGCGAAGATTGAGGAACATTACTCACCGCTTGGGCGTAACTGAACATCACGTCTTCGTCCACTTTCAGCTCAGAAGGTAAGAACGTCAATTGAATTTGGTAGTCCGTCAGCACACAAATCGTCGTACAGGAAGAAAGCGTGAGCACTGCATCAATCGTGACGGGTTTCGACATATCGTCGATATGCAGCGTCATTGGGAACAAAGTGTCGCCTTTGTAACCGAGAGTCTCAATGCCCAATAACTCGAACTTTTGCGGATATGGCCATTGCCAATCAACCTTGCTCAGGTTTTGCGAGTTTTGCCAATCTATCGATGGCGCGACACCACCCTCGCCCGGCGATCGCCAATAAGTTTTCCAGTCTCCGCTCAACTTAACATCCAAATAACCTGTAAGTGTTTTGGCTTGCGGATCTTGTTGACCCGTTAGTACAAAGCGCGTTTGCACTGGAGGATGTTGCGGGTTGGTCATCCAACCGGTATCGGTAGTTTGTGCTGAAATATTCAGAGAGAACAAACTCGAAGTCAGCGTCATAAAGAACATAGACGCGAACTGAGTCAGTTTGGTAATTTGATTCATAGTAATTCCTAATAATAAAAACAAATGTGCTAAATCGCTGACGTTATTGGTCAGAAAGCACGTTTTTATTCTTGGAATACACAGAAAGTCAGATGGACTCGATACTTACGACCTATCGGCTCCGTCCAATGTTGTGCGCGAATATAAGTGCAGCACATCCAAATAGCCGACGCCAAAAGACCGACAAACAGAACAACAATAAATGCATCGATCTGATGTTGAGAAAATTGAATTAACTTTTCAGACAATTCGCATTTGCTGGTTTCTTTAGCATCAATCGACTTGACGCTCGACCCCTCATCAGTAAGTGAAACAGCAGGCGATACCGTCTCGTACTTCATAGAGCATGACGATGCAAAACCTGAATTTTGCATCAGACACACGACAACCACCCAGCCAATAATCGCTAGTAGCCATTTCACCCGTTTATGTGGTGTGTGATGTCGTTTAGTCAATAAACTCATAAGAATTCAGATAAAGTAGGAACGAAGAAGATAATACGCGAGTCGTCATAAAGCTCAAGTTGTATCCACAAATAACATTAAGAAGCGTCACTCACTAAGCTCTAATCTAGCTTGCCATAAATATATGCCAACTCTGCGACGGTTTTCGCTGAGAACTTTTTCAATAGGTTGGCGCGGTGTACTTCAACCGTGCGCATTGCAATGCAAAGTTCGTCGGCAATTCGAATGTTGCGCTTGCCTGCAATGATCAAACGTAAAATGTCTTTTTCTCTGGGAGTGAGCGATTCATACGCCGATTTTGCCGCCGCCATATCAAGGTTTGCAGCCGACTGCACTTGCCCCTGCAAAATGGCTTGTGCCAACTCATCGCCTTTGACTGGCTTTTGGAAAAAATTGACCGCGCCAGCTTGTAATGCATCGACCGCCATCGGGACATCACCATGCCCCGTCAGGTAAATAACGGCCAAGGGGCTGTTGGCTTGATTTAAAACTTGATGGACTTGCTGACCACGAAGATTTGGCATTCGACTATCAAGAATGATACACCCCGCTTGCTGAACGTCCACCTCGTCAAGGAAAGACTGCCCATCAGCAAAAGTGGTGACGTTGAAGTCATGTTCTTCCAACATAAAAGCGAGCGAGTCACGCACCGATTCATCATCGTCGACTACAAAAACAGGTAGCTGCTTTTCACCGCTGCTCATTGAATGCTCCTATGCCTAGTTCAGATTAGTTTTGATATGGAAACACGAGCTCAACCAAACAACCATGTGGCGCTGTCGAGCTGATGAGAAACTCGCCACCATGCATTTCCATTACATCACGACAAATGGCTAACCCCAGCCCGAGCCCCTCTTCTTTGCTACTCACAAACGCTTGAGTTGGATTCTCTTGCTGCAACCCTGTGCCGTTGTCCAATACTCGAATGGAAAGTTGATTGACTTGGTAGTCACTATGCAGGGCAATTTTACCTTGATAACCTGACGAGTGATATTTCTCTTGGAACAAAGTACACGCATCAATCGCGTTACTGATCACATTAACTAAAACCTGTTGAACGCCCACAGCGTCGACAAGTACCGGACGGACGTTCCCTTCTATACTGGTCACAATCGAAATATTTTGCTTCTGCATTCGAAAATGGAGCAACTCAATCGTGTCATCAATGAGTAGTTGAAGGTCGCACGGCGCTTTGTCGACACTACGCTTGCGGATCAACGTTCTTAAGCGCTGAATAATTGCATCGGCTCGTTCAACTTGCCCCTGTATTTTCTCAAGCACTGGGACAATATCTTCATGAGGGCGTTTTTTGGCCAAGCGAAGTAAACCGCCTTCACTGTAATTGCGAATGGCCGCCAATGGCTGATTGAGTTCATGGGCAAGACTAGTGCCTATTTCACCGACAATCGCGACTCTTTGTGAATGCTCTAACTGCTCACTTTTCTCTTTTAAACGTAACGATGTCTGTTCCAACGCCTGCTTACTCTTGCTAAAACGATACTCAAGCCAGAAGTGGTAAGCGTTCAATACAATCACAAAAATGAACAGTGCCCACGCCCATTCTTGATGGCTACGCAGCCAGCGCAGCGCCTCACTCCACCAAGGTTGTTGCAACGGATGGAGGTCTAGCGCCTGATAAAGTTTGTCGATGCTCAGCAAGCTGACGGGTGACGTCCAACCTGACGCGCCGGCCGCAATAATCGCAGGGTGATCTGGCGGCACAGCAAGCAAGACTTGCGCAATCTGTTTGGCGAGCTGAGCTGAGCCACGCTCTGTTTTGGCAAATGACCAGTTTGGATATAACGGCGTAGAAACAGCGCACGAAGAATGTTCATTTGGCTGTTGATTTAGGACTCGAAAATCACCTTGCTGTAACAGACCTTCATTTTGCATCTGTTCCAATAAACAAGCAGGGATGACAGCGGCTTCCACATTACCATCACGCAATTGATACAGGTTGGCGTCAATAGGAAAGCCGAGGTAACGGACATCAGCAAAGAAATCGTTAGGATTAAGACCCATTTCGACTATCTGGTAACGCAGCGTTAAGTAACCGCCAAAGGCTTTTTCTGATACAGCAGCAACGGGAAGCCCTGAGACATCTTGCAATGTTTGATAGCTTGAACTGGCTCGAACCACCAGCGCCGAACCAATGCCGTAGTTCGAATTTTGCGGCGCTCGGCTGGTTAGCGTTGCCATCCACGATAGCGCGTATTGCCTGCCCAATCGCACTGCCTGACCGGGGTTAGTTAATATGAAGTCCATGGTCTGAAACTTCACCGCTTGGCCCATTTCATCCAAGTTAAGGGGATGAAGAACAAAATGCACATCAGAAATTTGCTGATTGAGCCAATCAATGGTCGGTTGCCATCTCTGCTCAGCATAAAGGTGACCACGTATCGCTAACACGCCCACTTCGACTTTCTGCTTGGCCTCTGGCTGCACTGCCTTTTGCTCCTGCATTTCTTGCAGATATTCTTGTTCAGAAACAGAGCCCTGAGCTAAAGATGCAAAGACAACCAAGCACAGAATCCAAAACTGAAGCAACCGTGGCGTTTTGTTCATGATGAGTCGAATCGTTCCTTCGAAAATAATGAAGCAAGAATAACAGCTACCTTCCGTAAACCACATTTGTTTTAGATCAACTTTGATCTGGGTATGTGGAAATCC
Source organism: Vibrio sp. ArtGut-C1 (assembly GCF_002105475.1). Classification (NCBI taxonomy): domain Bacteria; kingdom Pseudomonadati; phylum Pseudomonadota; class Gammaproteobacteria; order Vibrionales; family Vibrionaceae; genus Vibrio; species Vibrio sp. ArtGut-C1. Next base: position 118,683 of record NZ_NCTH01000010.1, read on the forward strand.
ACTATATCGACCTCGCAGCGCATTTCTCACAATGGAATCAGTCAGTTCAAATTCAACTAACAGCAGGTGAGTTATGGATTCCACCAAACGTCGCTTTCTTAGCGCCATTACAGCGGGTGCCGCGTTGATCCCCATTGCAGGTATTGGCACCGCAACCGCGGGCAATGTTATTCGCAACAATCAATCCGCCGACCGAAAAGGACAAGTCGGAAAACGTTACGCCATGGTGATCGATTTACGTAAATGCGTCGGCTGCCAAGCGTGCACCGTAGGTTGCAGCATTGAAAACCAAGCGCCAATCGGTCAGTTCCGAACCACAGTGAAACAATACGAAGTTACGCTCGATGACGGTTCCACAGCCACACAAGAAGCGAAGGCTTTTATGCTGCCTCGACTTTGTAATCATTGCGATAACCCGCCGTGCGTAGCCGTTTGTCCCGTTCAAGCAACCTTTCAGCGAGAAGATGGCATCGTCATGGTGGATAACAGTCGCTGCGTAGCGTGTGCGTATTGTGTACAAGCCTGCCCTTACGATGCTCGTTTTATCAATGAAGACACCCTCACCGCAGATAAATGTACCTTCTGTGCTCACCGTCTAGAACAAGGTCTATTGCCTGCCTGCGTGGAAACCTGCGTGGGCGGCGCTCGAGTGATTGGTGATTTGAATGATCCATCAAGTGAAGTCCGTCGCTTAATTACGAAGCACCAAGACGACATCAAAGTGCTAAAGCCCAATGAAGAGACCAAGCCGCATGTGTTTTACATCGGCATGGATGAACGCTTCACCAGCCACATCGACGGGCAGCCAGCTATTTACGACCCACAAGGAGAGCGAGCATGAACATCACCGAAGTGTTAGTCCAACCTCAAGCGATGGCTTGGCTCCCGTGGGCGGTGCAGTACTTCTTCTACATCGGGTCTGCTTACGCTGCCGCTATTTTGTTCCTAATCGCACTGTTATTTGAGCAATACACCAGTCATCGGTTACGCGCCGCGCTGGTGCTAACGATGGCCATCGGCGCTATCGTAGGCCCGTTGGCGTTAACTGGCGACCTTCACCAGCCGGGACGAGCTTGGCATTTTTACGCGCACATCACGCCGTGGTCATGGATGTCTCTAGGCTCGCTGTTCCTGCCTGTTTTTTCTGCGCTGGCGGTTGCGACAGCATGGCTGTATCTGCGTCAGGATCTTATCGCACTGCGAAATCAACCGGGAAAAGTACTACCTCTGTTATCTAAGTTGTCGCTTGGTGAATGGGCTATTTCTCGCAAAGTGATGCTCACAATATCTGCAATCACCGTGTTATCAGGCTTAACCATCGCCCTTTATACTGGAGCTGAAATTGCAGTCGTTCAATCGCGCCCTTTATGGCACCAACCCGCGTCACCAATTCTTTGGTTTGTCACTGCATTTATGGGCGCAGTCGGATTTTCTCTGCTGATTTGGTTACTGCTGCCTAGCCAATCGAAAACTCTCACTTCTGGTGATAACAATTTACTCAAAAAGTCACTGGTAACGAGCGGCGTTCTGACGCTGATTCTCCTACCCATTTGGGCATCCAACAACTCTACATTTTCGCTCTATTCTAGCGAACAATGGATGCACAACATTGCCTTGCTCACTTTTGTCGTTTTAGGTTGTATTTTGCTCGCCTTCATCTTCTTGCGCGATACCCAAAAGTCCGCATCAGCCAGATTTCGTCACGTCATAGGGCTCGGCTTTGTGTCTGCTGCCGCATTGGCAAGCGCGTGGCTAATTCGCTGGTTCACCATCATGGAAGTACAAACCATCGCCAAGTTCGATGCAGGGCTGTATCCATACCAACTCACTATGGATGGAAATGGTTGGATAGGCATTATCGGCATGCTCGGATTATGGCTTGCACTGGCACTGCTCGGCTCAGAGCTGGTTCAACCAAAACAAAATATCGAAGCAAAAGCCTCATCACTCACCTTAACTGAACGCTAATCAAAGAGGATTTCATCATGGATAACAAACGCCGTCAGTTTTTGAAATCAGGTATTGCAGTGGGTGGGCTTGGCGCATTCGCTGCGGGTTACGCCACCACTACCAAACATATGGTCGAGGGTGCGCTCGAAGGCACCGCAGGAGAAAAAACGCGTGATATTCACCACGGTAACTCGCTTGAACCAGAGTACACGGTCAACAACAAAGGCAACTTAATCCCGAATCCAAATCAGCGCGTCGCTCCATCCATGTGCTTTGGCTGTTGGTCACTGTGCGGGTTGCGTGTGCGCATTGATAACCGTAACGACGAGATTTTGCGTATTACTGGCAACCCATATCACCCATTGTCTCATCAGCAACACATTCCGTTCGAAACTCCAGTCAAAGATGCTTATTTAAGTTTGGCAGGAGAAGCGGGTCTTGAAGGTCGCTCCACCGCCTGTGCTCGTGGCAATGGGATGCTAGAAATTCGCAACAGTCCGTACCGCATTACTCAGCCGCTGAAACGAGTAGGCAAACGCGGCGAGGGGAAATGGATTCCGATCAGCTACGAGCAATTGATAGAAGAAGTCGTAGAAGGCGGAGATTTATTTGGTGAAGGCCATGTTGATGGCTTGCGCGACATTCGCGATTTAACAACGCCCGTTGATCCTGAAAACCCAGAATATGGACCGAAAGCCAACCAATTGTTAATGACCAACGCTGGTAACGAAGGCCGAGACGACATATTCAAACGCTTCGCGTTCAACAGCTATGGTACGCGTAACTTTGGGCATCATGGCTCTTACTGCGGCTATGCATTTCGTGCTGGCAGCGGCGCATTTATGAACGATTTAGATAAGAACGCACACTTAAAGCCAGACTTTGATAATGCGGAATACATCATCTTCATCGGTATGTCGCCAGCTCAAGCGGGTAACCCTTTTAAGCGTCAGGCGCGCCAACTCGCCAATGCGCGAACAGAAGGCAGCTTGGAATACACCATCATCACACCAAGTTTGCCTGCGGGTTCATCGAGCTTGGCGGCAGGTGACAATAACCGCTGGATACCAATCAAACCGGGCACCGACTCTGCCCTCGTGCTTGGCATGATCCAATGGATCATCGAAAACCAACGCTACAACAAAACCTTCTTGGCGCAGCCGGGGGCAAACGCGATGAAACGAGCAGGCACCGCGCACTGGTGTAATGCTACACATCTCGTGATAAGCGATGAGCAGCACCCGAGAAACGGCACGTTTTTACGCGCATCGGATCTGAATCTGCCATTCGAGGGCGAAGCGTTGTCTGATTCCGACCCGTACGTCATCGTGGAAGAGCAAAGTGGCCAATTTGGTGTTCATACCCAAACTGAGGAAGCGACACTGTTTGTCGATAAAACGGTTTCGCTTGCATCAGGCAAAGTGCGCGTAAAATCGTCTCTGCAAAGGCTCAAAGAAGAGGCGTTTAAATACAGCCTTGCGTTCTACAGTCAACAATGTGAGATCCCTGTAGAGCAAATCGCAGAACTAGCGAAACGCTTCACAAGCTATGGCACAAAAGCGGTGGTCGATACCCACGGTGGCAACATGCACACCAATGGGTTCTATAACTCGTTTACCATCATGATGCTCAATGCGTTGATTGGTAACATCAACATGAAAGGCGGCGCGGTGGCGAAAGCGGGTGGCTACCCAACTTCCGCTGCGGGTCCTCGTTACGACTTCACCAAGTTTGCTGGCAAAGTCGGCCCGAAAGGCGTCTTCCTATCGCGCAGTAAATTCCCATACCACAAAACCAGCGAATACAAACGTCGCGTTGAGGCTGGTGAATCTCCGTACCCTACTCGTGCGCCTTGGTATCCGTTCGCCGCGCCACTGCTGACGGAGCATCTGTCTGCGGCTATTGATGGTTATCCATACCGCGTAAAAGCGTGGATCAACCACATGGCGAACCCAATGTATGGTGTGCCCGGTTTGAAAACGCTGCTGGAAGACAAGCTTAAAGATCCAAAACAACTCGGTTTGATTGTGTCTGTTGATGCGTTCATTAACGAAACCACCGCATTGTCGGATTATATTGTGCCGGACACGGTCACCTACGAAAGCTGGGGTATGGCAACGCCTTGGCACGACGTTCCGGTGAAAACCGTCACCGCTCGTTGGCCGATTGTGGAAGCGCGAACAGAGAAAACCGCCGACGGTCGATCGATTTGCTTAGAGAACTTTCTGATTGATGTCGCTAAGAAAATGCAACTAGGCGGCTTTGGTGACAACGCAATTCAAGATGCACAAGGGAATTGGCACGCTCTCCACAGCGCTGAAGACTTCTACTTACGTTCCGCGGCAAACTTGGCTTATGTGAAAGGCGGCGTGCCTGAAGTTTCGGCAGAAGACATTGCGTGGTCCGGCCTAGAGCGTTTAATGCCAGCCATGCAGAAGACGCTGACAGCAGATGAGATGAAACGTGTGGCGTTTATTTTTGCTCGCGGCGGACGCTTTGAAAATGCCAGCGAAGCGTATCAAGGTGAGCAAATGAAGCACAAATGGACACGACCTGTTGCGATATGGAATGAACGTGTCGGCAGCGCAAGAAACACTATGACGGGGGATTTCTACACCGGTTGCCCAACATGGCATCCACAAAAGCTGGCCGACGGCACACCAATGGAAGACCAGTTCCCAAGCTCAGAATGGCCTTTCAGCCTGACTAACTTTAAATCCAACATTCACAGTGCGGTGTCCAACCTATCGCCAAGGTTGAACTCGATTAAAGGCGTAAACCCAGTGTACATCCATCCAATCGATGCCGAACGCGCAGGCATTAAAACGGGTGATGAGTTTGTTATCGAGACTCCATCTGCAAGCACCAAAGCACTTGCGATGATAGTCAGCGGGATTCGCCCTGGCACACTCGGGTTTGAACATGGGTTTGGCCATACCGAGCTAGGGCAACGCTCACACTGGATCGGTGATAAACAGCAACCCGTAAAAACGCGCAGCCAAGATGGCGTCAACATTAACGACATTGGCTTAATTGACCCAACCCGAGAAGGCAAAGGCGTGTTGTTGGATTGGGTGGTAGGAGCCGCGGCTCGCCAATCATTACCCGCCAAAATACGCAAGGCGTAACGCTGCAAGTTAAAATGCCTCTACCTTATAAGAGCTGCCATTTAGCAGCTCTTCACATCCTCTAAATATGTGGAAATCCACAATACCTTTCCTTATTGACAAGGCCGACAATATCGTCCCAGTGACTACCAAGTAGCACTTGGAGATATTAATAACAATTAAAGTGAGTCAGCATGTCAAAGATTCTTCCAGTGGTGACAGCCTATTTGCTAGCCACCACTATGGGCGCAAGCGCCTCGTCTATTCCGGAAAAAGCCAGCGTATGTAGCGGTTGTCACGGCCAAGATGGCATGGGACAGCCAAATATCGCTCCGATGATCGCTGGTTTAAACGCGAATTATCTCAACACCCAAATAGAACTCTTCCTTAGTGGTGAACGCCAAAATGTGGTCATGCAAGGCATGGCGAAGGAGCTTAGCGATCCTGCCGTTCGTAAAGAAGTCATGGATTACTTTGCTAACCTTCCAAGCTACGAGTTCACCAACCCAGAGCAACGCGGCGATCAAGCCGACATTCGTAACCCGTATCGTAAATTAATCTTCCAAGGCGATTGGGATAGAAACATTCCAGCTTGCGCGACTTGTCATGGAGCCAGCGGAATGGGCGTCGACAAATTCCCTCGCCTCGCAAGCCAACATGCTGATTACTTAAAAACGCAATTGATGGCATGGAAAAACGGCACTCGCAGTGGCGATCCGCTCAATATGATGGGGATCATCGCAAAGAATCTCACTGACAAAGAGATCGAAAACCTTGCTTACTACTTTGCCTCATTACGTTACTAGGAGCAGTCATGAAACGTTTCTATTCTTTGTTCGCATTGCCTCTCATCTCTGCTGCTACTTTGGCCAACGAGCCACTGCCGGATCGTCAAACTGAACTGCCTGCGGTGAAAAAAGAGAATCACGGTGAATATTTGCAGCCTCGCGATCTGAGTAAAATTCCAAACACCGCCTTTGGTGAGCAAGTAAAACGTGGTTATTCCCTATTTGTTAACTCGCAACAAATGCGCGGAAAATACGTTGGTAACGAACAAAACTGTGTGAATTGCCATATGGAAGCAGGACGAAAAGCCAATGCAGCACCTCTATGGGCGGCTTACATGGCCTACCCGGCTTATCGCAAGAAAAACGATCGCGTAAACAGCTACGCAGACCGTATTCAAGGTTGTTTCGAATATTCCATGAACGGTAAAGCGCCCGCTTACGATTCGCCAGAAATTGTTGCCCTTAGTACTTACGCCTACTGGTTGGCGATGGGCGGCTTGCTCGACAAACATGGTATGACGGATGAACCAATTCCGGAGCTAGACGCAAAAGCGTTGCAAGTTGGTGGAAAAGCAAAAGACTTCCCGCTGCCCGAAGCCATCGCGCAAGCATTACCAATTGAAGAACGAGGTAATCTCTCTGGACGTGGCTATCCAAAAATCGCCGCCCCTGAGCAAGAACCATCACCAGAGCGAGGGGCATTAGTCTACGAAAAGAACTGCGAAACTTGCCATCGCGCCGACGGCTCGGGTATCAAAGGCACCGACGGCCATTCATACATTCCTCCGCTTTGGGGCGAATTTGCGTATAACTGGGGTGCAGGTATGCACCGGATTAACACCGCGGCCTATTTTATTTACGAAAACATGCCGCTTGGGAAAAGTGTCCAGTTAAGCAAACAAGAAGCGTGGGATGTCGCGGCATACGTCAATAGCCACGAGCGTCCACAAGATCCTCGATTTAAAGGCAACGTGGGCGCAAACGCAGAGAGATATCACCAACATCAAGGCTATTACGGAAAAACAATTAGTGGAAAGCAAGTCGGATCGAATGCTTTCAAGAGCGGAACCATCGAGTAAAAAACAACCGTTCATCTTAAATACCAGTGCTCCCACCTCCCTGCTCAGGTTCTCTGAGCAGGGGTGTTTTACTCTCCTGAAGCAATTCACTTACCCTCTCCAAACCAGCAACGTTAAGTGGTTTTCGGCTTCCAACATACCCATCTTCTCAGTAAAATAGTGCGCCAAACGCAACTTTATTTATATCTTAGAACTTCCATATACTATGATGCCAAAAGTAAGAAACTCGTAAACTCCTGAATCAAAACAAGCGTGCCTAATGAAAAAAGAGTATTCTTAGGACAAATGAATCCAAAACCTACCCGATGAGTATTCAACCTAATTCCCGTCAGTTAATTTCATGCGAAGAGTGCGGCCTTGTTGTTCGTATTCCCGATATCGATCAAGGGCAAAAAGCTCAATGTCCTCGATGCGCGCATTCTCTGACAAAAGTGAATGCTAAACCCTATCAAAGCGTGATCGCCATTTCATCGGCATGTTTGATCATGTTGGTGTTAAGCATTTCTTTCCCTTTTATGTCGTTCAGTGTGCAAGGGCTATCGCAAGAAATCACCTTATTGCATGCGGCCAAAATGCTGGCTGAATTTCAAAATGTACTTTTAGGTGTGTTGCTTCTCGCAACGGTCGTCGTATTGCCTGCTATCTATGTCGGTCTCATTCTCTTTCTTCATCTCGAAGCATTAAAAGCGCGTAAACATACGCCATCCAAAAAACAGCAACGAATGGCGAAAGTTTTATGTCGCCTTCTGTTTCGAGTCGAACCCTGGCTGATGGTCGATGTATTCTTGATTGGCGTATTAGTCAGCTTAATTAAAATCGCTTCTCTGGCAGACATTGGAATGGGGACTTCATTCTGGGCGTTCTGCGTTTATACCGTGCTGGTAGTCAAATGTATTTCTATGGTTGACAAAAGCTGGCTCTGGGGACACTTCATTCCAGCCATCGTGCTGCCCGATGTAAATGAGGGCGATACGCACCATAACCACAACCATATTGGTTGCCATACGTGTCACCAACTCAACCCAATTGAAGCGAAAAAGCACCAATACTGCATTCGTTGTAAAAGCCCTATTCATAAATACAACCCAGCAGATAATTTACAAAAAGCTTGGGCGCTTTTGTTTGCGTCAGTCATTTTCTATATACCCGCGAACCTTTATCCAATGATGTATACCGTAAGCCTTGGACATTCAGAAGGTTCAACTATCATGGAAGGGGTAATACTGCTTTGGCATTTAGGTTCTTACCCTATTGCGATGGTAATTTTCTTTGCTAGCGTATTCATTCCAATGGCGAAAATGCTGGCACTCGCGTGGCTGTATTACAATGCGCAAAAAGCGCGATATCTTCCTCCCAAAGAAAGTATTTCACGCTTAAAGATATACCGCTTAACTGAGTTTATTGGTCGCTGGTCCATGATCGATATCTTTGTCGTTGCCATCTTAGTTGCACTGGTTCAGTTGCAAAACTTAATGGCGATTTATCCTGGCCCTGCTGCGCTCTCTTTCGCGGCAGTGGTCATTTTCACTATGCTTTCTGCAATGATATTTGACTCACGTTTGTTGTGGCAGTTGCCACAAAACGAAGTGCAGGAGCCGATTTCTGACAACTTAAACGAGAAAGCCAAATATGAGTGATGAGAACAACGTAACCGCTCAAATAAAACCGCAAAAGCAGATTTCTGCGATCTGGATTGTCCCGATCCTTGCGCTAGCCATGGGAGCGTGGATGCTGTTCCAATACATCAACAGTACAGGCCCACAAATTACTCTCCAACTGCCGACCGCAGATGGGATTGAGGTTGGTAAAACCGAGATCCGAGCATTGAATGTTAAAGTCGGTCTGATTACCGAAGTCACTCTCAGTGAAAACTACGATCACATCATCGCTAAGGCGCAGATGAATAAAGACGCGAAGCGCATGCTGCGAGATGACACCATGTTCTGGGTGGTGAAGCCGCGTATTGGTCGTGATGGTGTTTCAGGTTTAGAGACCTTGCTGTCTGGCGCTTATATCCAACTTCAGCCGGGTAAATCTAAAGTAGAAAAGGAGCACTTTACGGTATTAGATGTGCCACCAGTCGCTTCTCCTGATGCAGAAGGCCTGCGCCTTGTGTTAACACACCGCGAAGCCGGTAAACTAGGTGTTGGTGATCCGGTTATTTATAAAGGCTTTACCGTTGGTCGTGTAGAGAAAACCAGCTTTGATGTTGATACTCGCAAGGCGCTGTATCAACTCTTTATTTTCAAACCTTATGACAGTTTAGTGCGCACTCGTACTAAGTTTTGGCTGAATTCTGGTGTTGATTTACAGCTCAATGCCGAAGGGTTTGAAGTTAAGTTTGGCTCGCTAGAGAGCATGCTAACGGGTGGCGTTACCTTCGATACTGTTCCAGGTCTTGAGTCCGGTGAACCACTCACAGAAGACATGGTTAACTTCCGCTTGTACGATGATATTAAGCAGCTGAGAGAAGGCATGTACGATGACTACATTGAGTTCGTCATGTTATTTGATGAATCAGTACGTGGCTTAAAAGCGAATGCGCCTGTTGAGTACCGCGGTCTTCGTATCGGTACCGTGACGAGAGTACCGATGCGTTTACCAACACCAGAAGAAAACTTCTCTGCGAAAAAAATTCCTGTTTTGGTGCGCGTTGAGCTCGGTCGAGTGTACGGAGATTTAGAATCCCAATCTTTATCTATGTTCAAAGAAAAGTTGAAGGAAGAGTTTGCTCGCGGTCTCCGTGGCACCTTAAAGACTGGTAACTTGTTAACTGGCGCGCTTTATATTGATGCAGACTTTTATCCTAATGATGATCAGTACGTTCCAAGTGAATATGAAGGTTTAGATGTATTTCCAACCATGCGTGGTGGTTTTGCCCAAGTTCAGCGCCAAGTTAATGACTTCCTAAATAAGATTAACAGCTTACCAATGGAAGAAACGCTTAACTCTCTCAATGCAACGTTAAAAACGTCGGAAAAGACGTTGGCGTCAGCAGAACGTGTCGCGGACAGTATTGATAAACTTTTAAATCAAAAAGAGACGCAAGAGATCCCAACAGATATTCGCCAAAGCTTGCAGCAGTTGCAAAAAACACTCGATGGTTATGGACCAAACTCAACCATGTACAATGAAATGGAAGCCACGCTCAAAGAACTAGAAAGCGTGATGACAGAGTTTAAACCCGTACTTAAACAGCTAAACGAAAAGCCAAACTCTCTCGTGTTTGGAGAAGATGAAATCAGTGACCCAATCCCAGTTAAAGGCCAAAACTAATGAAACGAGTATTCTTTTTGTCTATCGCGCTATTTGTCGGTCTAACGGGTTGCAGTAGCGCTCCAGAAACTAAAGGGGCTTTGTACCTTCTACCTAAGGCGGAACCAGTGACGCTGAGCTCTTCTGATATCTCACAGCGCCCTACTTTAGTTGTTCGTCCAGTAAAACTGGCAAGTTATTTAAACGAAAGTGGTATCGTTTACCGAACCTCTGAGACTCAAGTTATCCAGGCAAGAAACAATCAATGGGCGCATAGTATTTCCGAGCAAATCACTCAGAGAGTCGTCACAGAACTACGCCACAAACAGACTCATTACTGGCCGACTGAAATGAACAACCTGTTGGATCAAAATGATGAAGCCAAACTACAGCTTACGTTAAATAAATTTAATGGTAGCTACAAAGGCAATATCGAAATTGAGGGGGAATGGTTACTCATCAATGCTGAAGGTAAGGTAGAAAACAGTGCACCAATACAAATCTCTCAGCCTCTACAGGACGAAGGCTATGGAGCACTTGTCGACGCACTGTCCGTCGGGTTGGAAGAACTGACTTCGGAGATTGCCAAAAAAATCTAAGATCGATGTTAATTACAGGGAGCAAGTTGCTTCCCTTTTTTGTGCTGCAAGAAGTTTTTTCGATCGAAATAGATGTAGATAATCAAGCGAGACAAATTGATCTTAGTCAGACTGCAATCCGTTCTTTGGTGCTACTCTACGGCAAAATATAAAGCCCCATTCTATGACCTTATGTAGAGGTCTTGTTGATAAGGTTCTTGCGTAGCAATGTCGATTAATATTTCCGATTTAACCACCGCCCTAAATAAGGTGGAGCATATTCATAAAGTTCAGCTTGAAAATGTGCATCAGTTCTTTAAAGCAAACGAAGCTTTCTCGGTAAAAACGTTCAGCCAACTTATATCTAGTGACTCACTTGATGAGCGATTTAAAACCATCGACAAGGCCTTCTCTTTGCTTGGTGATGTGAAAACCTACCTTTTAGAAGCGTCTTACTTAGTTAAGTAAAAATAAAAAAGCCCCTGTAACTTAATTACCGGGGCTTTCATTTTTATTGCCGCTAAGTTGTGGAGTTACAACTTGTAGCGATCATCAATAACCGTTGTCTCTGGGAAGGTTTTACCCTCTTCCATCGCTTCCTCAGTCTCTTCTTTTACTTTGGTATCGATCCAGAAATTACCAATATCCATTGGATGAAGCACCCATTCTGTCGCTTTTGTCATGCCATCTTTAGGAATTTTAACCCAGCGCCAATGTGCAACTCGAGAATAAGGCACCATGTATCCAGGAACGATGATATTCGCTTTGCTGACATAGTTTTGGATTTGATGCGATAAATCGTAACGCTTCTCCTGATCAAACTCAGAGTCATAAGCTTCAATCAACTTGTCCAACTCAGGGCTGCTGTAGTTGGTGTGAGCATTCGTTTGTGGTCGATTCGCATTATCCGAGTGTAGATATTCCCAATACGCAGGAATCTCACCAGAACCCATATTCAAGAACGCTAACTGATGCTTTTTCTCAAGAATGTATTTAAACGCAGATGAACCATCAACCAAGTTTAACGTGAACTCAAGACCAGCAAGTTTCGCTTGCTCTTTCAAGTACGCAATACGCGGTGTCCAAGAGTTGTATCCATAGGTGATAGCAAAGCTCAAGCGTTGGCCCTTGTCGTTGACACGAATACCATCTGCGCCAACTTTGTCAAAGCCCGCTTTTTCGAAATGTTTAACCGCCGCATCGGCATCAAACTTAGGCGGTGTATTGTTAGGATCATCGTATTCGCCATGACCAAAGCCGAGTCCATGTGGTTTACGTGAATAATCTCCACGCATGATATTTTCAATCATGCCGTCATAGTCAGTGGCTGCCATAACGCCTTTGCGAACTTCTAGGTTATCCAACATCGGCATCGCGGTGTTCATCCAAAGGCCACCAGCGCCTTGTGGTGCTTCGTTAAAGCCCCAGTACTTTTGGATATAGCCTTTTTTGTACACATCACTATCGGTTTTGTCATGCCAAAAGCTTGGTAGCACCATCTCAAAGTAGTCCAAGTTGCCTTTCTCAAAGTGCTTCATGGCAATATCAGGATCGCGAATCACCTTAATGCGGACTTTTTCTACGTTGTAACGGTTTTTATAGTAGCGGTTGTTATACCCCCACCAATCTTCGCCCACGTGTTTGAATGTCACGCTCTTACCTTTCTTCACTTTATCAATGTAGTAAGGCGCCGCAGTTGGCTCAGATTTAAAGTTGAACTTTCTGACGAAGTTATCAGGCATGCCATCGTTATTTGCGTCCTTTTCTCCTTCAAAGAAGTGTTCCGGACGAGGCTGAAAACCATTACTCGGCATGTTAATCATAACCATGAGCGAGTCATGACTTTGAGCTACAGCAAGATTGACTTTGATCGTGTAGTCGTCAATTTTTTCAACACCGACAACGCTGTTCGTGAAGAAGTCGTTGTACCACGGGTCGATAATGTCTTTTGACGTGTAGTACTTCATCATAAAGACGTAATCATCTGCCGTAATTTTTTCACCATCTGACCACTCGGCCGTTTCATCAAGCTTAAAGAATACGGTTTTGTTGTCCTCTCCAAATGCCCATGACTTAGCAAGTTGGGGGATCCATTTACCAGTATTTGGATGACGCTGAGCAAGCTTTGGTGAACCATCCATTAAATATTGGCGCAAGCCGGAGTTCGCATCTGGACCAACACTTCGTAATGTCTGAGGAAAGCTCTGAATGTAAGTACGATAAGTACCACCTCGTACCGCTTCTTCAGAGGCGAACAGAGATTCATTGTTATTTGAAATCCATTCTATATCAGCAGGTAGCTCTGCCGCACTCAGTTGAAAACTGGCAGCGGTCAGTGTTGCAAGTACTGAAAATGGCAGTTTTTTAGTCATGTTTCTTCCTTGTTGTGTTTGCGATTAAGGTCGTAGCAAGGAAGACGGAGTGTGAAAGCTGCAAATAGAAAATACGCAGATAGGAAATAATAGGAGCGTAATATGAAGTGACTTCCTGCCAGCTTCTATATTAATTTCAAAGAGTTTCACTAGGTCATCCTAGACCTTACAACGCAGTGAATGCATCCTCGCCATAGTATTCTTTAGGCTTTTGTAACGCAAGTCATCAATAATACATGGTCGCATTTTCTATGCATCACAGTGAGTTATGTTACAAAAGTGTGATCGATACAGTACCAAGCCCTACTTTTCTCATAATAAACCGTAGAACCTTTATCCGAATAAGCTCCCCCCTACACCAATTAAAGCAAGCAAGTAAGCGAGCAGATATAACTGGTTAAAATGAGCAGTTACTTACTACGGTTGGTATTTTTATTAGATACAAAAAAGGTGAGGCATCACAGCCTCACCTTTCTTTATACAATACAAGACTGTGCTTACATACTAGACAAGCTATCATTGATCGATTTCAACACTGCAGCAGGATCCACAGCTTGAGTAATTGGACGCCCAATAACAAGATAGTCAGAGCCTGACTGAATAGCCTCTACTGGTGTCATGATACGGCGCTGGTCACCTTGCTCAGAGCCAGCAGGTCGGATTCCTGGTGTAACTAACTTAAAGTCTTGACCAAGTTCGCTCTTAAGCAATGAAGACTCTTGAGCTGAACATACGACACCATCTAAACCAGCGTTTTTGGTCAATGTCGCCAGACGAATAACTTGATCCTGAGGCGCAATGTTCAAACCAATACCCGCTAAATCACTTTGTTCCATACTGGTTAGTACCGTTACTCCAATCAGAAGTGGGCGATCTTTACCGTATGGCTCAAGAATTTCACGTGATGCCGTCATCATGCGCTCACCACCGCTCGCATGCACATTCACCATCCAAACCCCTAATTCCGCGGCTGCGCGGACCGCCTTAGAACACGTATTTGGAATATCGTGAAATTTCAAATCCAAGAAGACTGAGAAACCACGTTTGTGGAGTTCACGTACGAAATCAGGACCAAATAGCGTAAACATTTCCTTGCCAACTTTTAGGCGACATGACGCAGGATCAATTCTATCTACAAACGCAAGTGCGTCTGCTTGGTTATCATAATCCAGTGCGACAATAACTTTTTGGTCGATCATTTCATCTCCTAACTATTTTGGTTCTTATTAAATAAAAAGTTAAAAAAATGCAGCGGACAGAAACTCTGTCAGCTGCATTAAAATTATTCACCATCCAATCCGCGGATTGGCTTGATCGTCCCCCACCCTTTACAGGATGGGCAGTGCCAATAAAGGGAATGAGTAGAAAACCCACACTTCCGGCATCGGTAGTGTGGTTTCACTTTTAACTGTTCACCCACCATCGCTTGTAGCGTCGATAGACTGTCCTTCGCGCGACCGTCTTCTGCTTCAGCAATGTGGTAGTCAATTAATCGATAAAAGCCCTTCATGGTTGGATTTTTCAGCAGCTGTTTGGTCAGCAGCTCTTGTGCAGCCCCGACGTTCTCGTGGTGAGCAACCAACTGAGCCAACATTAACTCGGCTGATACGCCTGCTTTCTTATCAATACAAGCTCGCAGAAACTCTACAAGTTCATCTTCCTGGCCCAAATGATGGTAGCACTCTGCAATGGTTGGTAAGACATCGCTGATAAAGTCTTTGTCTTGCTCAAGCACACCCGTCAGGTATTTTATCGTGTGTTTATAATCTTCAGACTCTAGATAAATTCGTCCCAAAGCAATACTCGCTCGAACACACTTTGGGTCTTCTGCTAGGGCTTTTTTAAAGTGCTGTATTGCCTTATTAGTATTACCATCGGCTTGGTCGAGCATTGCAATTTCACACCAAAAATGAGCAATATTCGCACGCATTCTGGAGCGTTTATTACCCAACTTAGCCAATTGATTGGCGTAATAAATTGCTTTTTCCCATTCACGTGTTTGTTGGTAAATGGTTACCAATTGCTGAAGGGCCGCTTCTTTGTAGTCTGGCTCTTCGACTAACTGTTCGAAGATTTTCTCTGCACGATCGAGAAAACCAGAGACCATATAATCTTTCGCCAACTGTTGAAGTGCAAGATTCTTTTGATCCAGTGTTAAGCCAGAGCGAGAAATGAGATTTTGGTGAATTCGGATTGCGCGGTCGACTTCGCCACGAGACCGGAACAAATTACCCAACGCAAGGTGAGTATCGATTGTCTCGTTATCAACTTGGAGCAATTCAATAAAGTGATCAACAGCCTTATCTGATTGGTCAGAGAGCAGCAGATTAAGACCCGTCATATACTGACGAGAGATTTGATGAGATTGCTTCTGCTTGTCTTGCTGAGCGCTGCGATGCCCCATATACCAGCCATACGCAGCAGCTATAGGCAATAACAAGAAGAGTAGTTCAAGCATTAAAGTTGAGCCTTATCCTTATGCCTGTTTTTCGATGGCTGGCTTATCAGCAGGTTTGTTTGCATCTGTAGGTTCGTACTTTTTCAGTTTTTTCTTTAAACGACGAACTTGTAGCTGAGTTTTCAGCTGGATACTACCAAAGATAACCCACGCTAAAGCAAAGCCAACCACAAATACCACACCTAATAGTGTAGATAAGTGGAACTCTCCTTTGGCTAGAAGATAGTTAAAAGTCACGAGCTCTTGGTTTTGGGAACCTAACGCCAATGCAATTAAAAAGAGAGCTAAAACAGCAACGATTTTTATAATTTTCATTTACATCACCCTTCTAGGAGTAAGTCGGTAAGATTATGCAGGAAAATACTTCTTCAGACTACGTATATTAGCAATAATCTATACCCAAGTAACCTCAAGATGCTTAGTTTGTAGACACGCCTAGAAGTTAAAGTTACTTGGGTGTAGAAAGCTGCAAAGAAAACAGCCAGAATCAACAGGTCGCTTCGTAAACTGCTTGGATACATTACAAAAAAGCGGCATACACAAACGTATGCCGCTTTTTTCAAACTAATAAGAGTGCGTTAGCCAATATTTACACGCTCACGAAGCTCTTTACCAGGTTTGAAATGTGGAACGTATTTACCTTCCAATTCCACTTTATCGCCCGTTTTAGGGTTACGACCTACGCGAGGCTCGCGGTAATGAAGAGAAAAACTACCAAAGCCACGGATCTCGATACGGTCACCGCTCTCTAGCGTAGAGGCCATGTGCTCTAAAATATCTTTTACAGCATCCTCTACCTCTTTCGCTGATAAGTGTGTTTGCTCAGCGCAGAGTCTTTCAATCAGTTCAGACTTAGTCATAGTTGCCCTCTTTGAGTATCTTTATCACTTATTATAGTAAGTAATACTAATTCCAACAAACACTTGCTGACAATTCTAGACAAATTTTATGCAAAATGCGCAATGAAGAAATGCCTTTTATTAAGATAGTTTACCGTCATTAGTATTACTACTTAAATATGCTCAAATATAAAAAAGGAGCCTTGCGGCTCCTTTTTTGCTTAAGCGAGTATATTATTCGCCTTTAGCAGCTTTGAAAGCGTCAGCCATTGCGTTACCGAATGCATTGTCATCTTGCTTGTTGATAGATGCCATTGCTTCTTGCTCGTCAGCTTCGTCTTTAGCTTTGATAGATAGGTTGATTACGCGGTTCTTACGGTCTACACCTGTGAACTTCGCTTCAACAACATCACCAGCGCTTAGGATTAGAGAAGCATCTTCTACGCGATCGCGAGATACTTCAGAAGCACGGATGTAACCTTCAACGCCTTCTGCGATTTCAACAGTAGCGCCTTTAGCGTCAACAGCAGTTACAGTAGCGTTAACTAGAACACCTTTCTTGTTGTCAGCAACGTAAGCATTGAATGGGTCGTTTTCCATTTGCTTGATGCCTAGAGAGATGCGCTCACGCTCAGCGTCTACTGCTAGAACAACTGCAGAGATCTCGTCGCCTTTCTTGTACTCACGTACAGCTTCTTCGCCAGCAACATTCCAAGAAATGTCAGATAGGTGAACTAGACCGTCGATGCCGCCTTCTAGACCGATGAAGATACCGAAGTCAGTGATAGACTTGATCTTACCAGTAACTTTGTCGCCTTTAGCTTGTGCTTCAGCGAATGACTGCCATGGGTTAGCTTTACACTGTTTCAGACCTAGAGAGATACGACGACGTTCTTCGTCGATTTCAAGAACCATAACCTCAACTTCGTCGCCAACATTAACAACTTTAGAAGGGTGGATGTTCTTGTTAGTCCAATCCATTTCTGAAACGTGAACTAGACCTTCAACGCCTTCTTCGATTTCAACGAAGCAGCCGTAGTCAGTTAGGTTAGTTACGCGACCAGTTAGTTTGTGACCTTCTGGGTAACGCTTAGCGATTGCTACCCATGGATCTTCGCCTAGTTGCTTAAGACCTAGTGATACGCGAGTACGCTCACGGTCGAACTTAAGAACTTTAACTTGGATCTCGTCACCAACGTTAACGATTTCAGATGGGTGCTTAACGCGCTTCCAAGCCATATCAGTGATATGTAGAAGACCGTCAACGCCACCTAGGTCAACGAACGCACCGTAGTCAGTAAGGTTCTTAACGATACCTTTAACTTCAGAACCTTCTTGTAGAGTTTCTAGAAGCTCGTCACGCTCAACGCTGTTTTCAGATTCGATAACAGCACGACGTGAAACAACTACGTTGTTACGTTTTTGGTCAAGTTTGATAACTTTGAACTCTAGCTCTTTGTTTTCTAGGTGAGCAGTGTCGCGGATTGGGCGTACGTCTACTAGAGAGCCAGGAAGGAAAGCACGGATACCGTTTAGTTCAACAGTGAAACCGCCTTTAACTTTACCGTTGATGATACCAACAACAGTTTCAGCTTCTTCGTAAGCTTTCTCAAGTACGATCCAAGCTTCGTGACGCTTAGCTTTCTCACGAGAAAGTTGAGTTTCACCGAAACCATCTTCAACAGCGTCTAGAGCTACGTCTACTTCAGCGCCAACTTCAACTTCAAGTTCGCCAGCAGCGTTCTTGAACTGTTCAGCAGGGATAGCAGATTCAGACTTAAGACCAGCGTCAACAAGAACGAAACCGTTCTCGATAGCTACTACAGTACCTTTAACGATGCTGCCTTGTTGGAATTCTGTTTCGTTTAGAAACTCTTCAAAGAGTTGAGCAAAAGATTCAGTCATTTAGTTAATCTTCAATAAATTAAACTTCCACGGGTATCCTACCGCATGGGGTTATTAAATTCGCCAGTCATCATCCTTGCGACCAACGCTCTTAGTCTAGCCGAGTATCATTACTCAGCTAGCTTCGATTCGATATATTGTAGTGCCTTTTCTACTACTTCGTCGATAGTCATCGACGTAGAATCTAGCACAAGCGCATCCTCAGCAGGGCGTAGTGGCGCCACTGGGCGGTTACGATCTCGGTCGTCACGCTCTTGGATCTCGCTTAAAAGGTCAGCAAATTTAACATCTAACCCTTTCTCTTGCAACTGTTTAAGGCGTCGATTTGCACGCTCTTCTGCGCTCGCATCAAGGAAGATTTTCGCTTGTGCACTTGGGAATACAATTGTGCCCATATCACGACCATCAGCCACTAGGCCCGGAGCGGCTTCAAATGCACGCTGACGACGTAATAATGCTTCACGAACACGTGGCAGAGCCGCAACTTTAGATGCTGCCATACCCGTTTCTTCTTTGCGAAGCTCCCCTGACACATCTTCGCCTTCTAGAACGACCTTAACTAAGTCGCCCTCTGCGATAAATTGAACGTCTAGGTGTGTTGCCAGTGGGACAAGTGCGTCTTCTGACTCTGTGTCGACACCGTGGTGAATCGCAGCGAGTGCAAGTACACGATAAATTGCGCCAGAATCTAAGAGTTGGAAACCCAACTTTTTCGCCAGCAACATACATAAAGTGCCTTTACCTGCACCACTAGGTCCATCTACGGTTACAACCGGAGTTTGAGAGGACATGTTCTTCTCCACCTATAGTTTCTTTTCAGCAATTTGCTCGGTTTTCGAGGCGCGCATTATACGGGTAATCGCCTTTTGGAGCGAGGAAAAATGTCGTGTAAAGCATTACACCTAATGCGCAATTGGATTCATCAATAAACATAAGGTTCAACAAAAACGGCGAGAGCTTCCACCCTCGCCGTTTTAAATGTCATGATCTTAGGTTCGATTAAACAATCGGTTTTTGGCCACGCTCAGCTAACTTTAAGATCACACTATCAGCAACTTTGCCCGCGACACCTGCTAGCTTGTCTGCCAGTTTTTTCTTCTGCACATAATGCACAGAAAGTACGGTTTTATCTTTGCATGCCGCAACAACGATATCATCAGATGTACTAATATCATCCACCAAACCAAGCTCTTTCGCTTGTGTACCGAACCAGTGCTCACCTGTGGCTACTTTGTCTAGGTCCAAACTAGGACGACGCTCGCGAATGAAGTCTTTAAACAAGACATGTGTTTCTTCAAGCTCTTGCTTAAACTTATCGCGCGCTTTATCGGTATTCTCACCAAACATCGTTAGCGTGCGTTTATATTCACCCGCGGTTAGTTGTTCGTACTCAATGTCATGTTTCTTCAACAGTTTGTTGAAGTTAGGAATTTGCGCGATAACGCCAATAGAGCCCACAATTGCAAACGGTGCAGAAACAATCTTATCTGCGACACATGCCATCATGTAACCGCCACTTGCCGCAACTTTGTCAACAGAGATGGTCAGAGGAAGACCCGCAGCTTTGATTCGGTCCAGTTGAGAAGAGGCAAGGCCGTAACCATGAACCATACCACCGCCAGATTCTAAACGAAGTAATACTTCATCACCTTCACGTGCGACAGCCAAAATAGCAGTGATCTCTTCACGTAGAGACGCGACTTCTTTTGCGTCTATGCTACCGTTGAAATCAAGAACGAATAGGTGTGGTTCACGCTTGCTATCTAATGAACCGTCTTTGCTCGCTTGTTTGATCTCTTTTTCACGAGATTTGTTTTTCTCTTTCTCTTCTTTCTTGACCGCTTTATCTCGAGCCTTGATGAAAGCATCGTCGTGCAAATGATGTTCTAACTGCTCAACAGATTGTTTGTGTTGCTCTGAAAGGTTGGTAATCTCTAACTCCCCTTTCGCCGCACCCGATTTGCCACCAGCCGATTTTGCAATAATGAGCAGAACAATTATCGCAGCAACCACCGTGATAATTTTGGCCAGAAACAGACCATAATCTAATAAAAATTCCAACGAGAGCTCCTTTATCTCATTTCAGATGACGTTAGTATGTTACGCAGAAACATCAGCGAGAAGGCAGCGCGGTTTGTAACCACTTGTTCTGATTGATAGCATACCTAACGAAAGTTCTGGAATTGGTATAACACATGAATTGGTGTATTGTAACCATCTTGTCACGATTACCAAGATTTTCCATTGAGAAACAGGCGTTTTTTAGCGTCAATTAACTATCATGGACCCTCTTACAATAATAAGGATTTATCGCCGTGAACTACTCCGTTTCAGCTGATGCTCTAAAAGGTAATGTCATTCTTGTTACTGGCGCTGGTAATGGCATCGGCCGTCAAGCCGCGCTTTCTTATGCCGAGCACGGTGCAACTGTTATTCTCTTGGGTAGAAATGTGCAAAACCTTGAATCTATCTATGATGAGATTGAAGCAGCTGGCTACCCACAAGCTGCTATCATTCCTCTGGATCTCAAGGGAGCAACTAAGCAAAATTACATTGATATGGCAGAGACAATCGAAGGACAGTTTGGTCGTTTGGATGGCCTATTACACAACGCAGGTGTCTTGAGTTCGCTGTGTCCATTTGATCAAATCAAAGAGGAAGACTTCGACGATATCATGCAGATCAACGTGAAAGCAGAAGTGTTAATGACTCAAGCACTACTGCCTGTGATGCGTAAATCAGAAGCTGGGCGTATTATCTTTACCTCTTCGACCGTCGGCCACTCTGGTCGCGCTTTCTGGGGGCCATACGCTATCTCTAAATTTGCCGTAGAAGGCATGATGCAAGTTTTGGCTGACGAGCTGAGTGATACACCGATCCGCGTTAATGCAATTAACCCTGGTGCCACTCGTACTCGCATGCGTGAAAAAGCATATCCGGGTGAAGATGCGAATACTCTCAAAACGCCATTGGATATCATGCCGCTATATTTGCACTTAATGGATCCAGCGGTTACCGATGTGAATGGTCAGTGCATCGACGCTCAACCGAAGCGTAAATAACGAATTCAGGTTACCTCACATAATCGATTGAAAAGGCAGCAAACGCTGCCTTTTTTCATTTCTCTCTTCATAAAAATCTTGCGACTTTCTGTCATAGAAATATACTGTACATACATACAGGTATTTATTATGCACGATATTATTCAGCACTTAAAAAGCCAGCACCTTGTTTGGCAAGCAAATTTAACGAAAACAGATCCTCAGCAGTTGCAGACTAGTTCCGGCTTTTCTGAATTAGATGATTTGCTCGGCGGAGGCTTTCCACCTCATGGCGTGGTGGAGATGGAATCTATTGGTAGTATTGGTGAATTGCGTTTGCTCGCTCCCTATTTAAAAGCCACTCAGACCAATGGTGTGACCGCATTTATTCAACCACCTGCATTAGTGAATTCTCTGTTTTTGCACTACATAGGGTTGGATATAAACCAAGTGTGGGTTGTTACTCCAACTCATCCCAAAGATGCTCTTTGGGCTGCAGAGCAATGTCTGAAAAGTGGGGTATGCAGTAATGTTTTGTTATGGCAAGAAGAGCTTGAAATACATCAAGTGAAACGCTTACAGGTAGCGAGTGAACAAGGTACTTGCCCTCTCTTTATGCTTAAAACAGAGACTATCAACCGCTTGTCTTTACCTGTGTCACTCAGTTTAAAACTGAAAGGCGACGAGCAAGGGATTAATGTTGAAGTGCTGAAAAGGAAAGGAGGCTGGAATAGAGGTAGCGTTAGTATCGGCTTCCAACACCATTACCCGCAACTGGTGAAACCATCATCTGAAACTGTGCACTCGACTGTGGTCAATTTCCCACTGGCGAACCAAGGTTAGTGATATGGCTCTGTGGATTTACTTGCACTTCCCTCGCCTGCAGCTAGACGCACTCTTTGGTGATAACCAAGAACAACCCGTGGTGATTGTCGAAAGCCAACGTTGCCAGATTATTCAATACAACGAGATTGCCGAACAACAAGGTATTAAGCCTGGTATGGGCTTAGGCAGTGCTGCGTCCTTGTGTCGAGATTTACAAGTGCATCCTTATCATCCACAAACCGAATTAAATAAATTACAAGAGGTGGCTCAGTGGTTGTATTTGATCACATCTGACGTTGTATTGATGCCAAACCAAGGTATTTTGCTGCGTGCTACTCCAATGCTCGCTCTGTATGAAGGGTTTGAAAACTATTGGAACAAAGTCAGAGATCACTTATCGGAGCTGAAACTGAGTTTTCAATTCGGATGTGGTTTTTCGCCTTTTGCTGCCAAATTGATGGCATTATCAGGAGCGAACGTCATCAGCGAAGACAAATCTGCCATACAAAAAGCCTTATCACCACTACCGTTAACACTGACAGATTTATCAATCGCTACCGTAGAGAAGTTACAACGTGTAGGCGTCACCACATTGCAAAACCTGCTTGAACTGCCATTGCAAGACATCGCACGACGCTTTGATATCGATTTGGTGAACTACGTTGGTCGACTGACTGGGCAATTTAAACACCCTGTCGACTTTTATCACCCTACCGAATCCTTCCAAGTTTATTTAGAGCTGTTGTTTGAGATCGAAAACGTTCAGTGGATTGAAAAGCCGTTGGCCAAATTACTTCGTCAACTCGAAACCTTTCTTAAATTAAGAGATAAGGTCGCTTTTGAACTGTGTTTAACACTCCACCAGCGTGAGAAACAAGAGCAACACCTTCAACTCACTTCTGCGCAAGGTGATTACCTATGTCAGCGTTGGCAACAGTTAGCGAGTTTAAGCTTAGAATCACTCTCGCTTAATGGCCCAGTCACAGGGCTAACGTTAAAAGTCATCCGTCAAGGTGAGCCTCTTAGTGCATCACGCGATCTCTTTGCTGGGCAGAAAGGAAACATGAATGCTTTAGAGCTGCTCTCTTTACTGCAAGCTAAATTGGGAAAAAGTGCCGTTTTAAAACCCAATATTGCTTGCGATCCTAGACCAGAAAAGGCCAGTCAGTATCGCCCTGCTGATGCTCCGGATGAAAAGGGGCACGCCATACCATCCATACTACGCCCCGCAATGCAATTACCGACTCCCATTGTATTGCAAGAGCAAGTTTCTTTGGTCCACGGACCTGAGCGAATAGTTTCTGGGTGGTGGGATGGTGATGAGATCATGCGTGATTACTACATAGCACACACCAAGCAAGGCCGCTGGTTATGGATATTTCGTGATCAGCACAAGCACTGGTTTCTTCATGGCTATTTTTGTTAAATCGACAGTTATTTTTGTTGGGTCATTATGAGTTACGCGGAACTATTTTGTCAGTCTAACTTCTCTTTTTTGACTGGGGCTTCTCATGCAGAAGAGCTGGTACTCCAAGCTGCTTTCTATCGCTATCAAGCTCTAGCCATAACGGATGAATGTTCGGTCGCGGGCGTTGTCAAAGCCCATGCGACAATCGAACAACATAAACTCGATATCAAACAAATCGTTGGAAGTATGTTTTGGTTAAATGATGAATGCCAAATCGTACTGCTTTGCCCTTGTCGCAAGGCTTATGCCGAGTTGTGTCGTATCATCACAAACGCAAGAAGACGAAGTGAAAAAGGCAACTATCAACTGTTCGAATGGGATTTGATGTCGATTCGACATTGCTTGGTATTGTGGCTGCCCACACATCAAGAGAGTGACCACTATTGGGGACGCTGGCTCAATCAACACCACGCTAATCGTTTGTGGGTAGCGATTCAGCGCCATTTGAGTAACAACGATACTGAGTACATTGCGCACTGCGAGCAGTTAGCACATGAATTTCAATTACCTATAACTGCCTGCGGAGGCGTTCTCATGCATGATGTTGAACGCTTGCCATTACAGCATGTACTTACCGCTATAAAGCATGGGTGTAGCGTCGATAAACTCGGTTTTGATCGTATTTCGAATACAGAACGAGCGCTTCGTCCTTTTAAAAAACTGGTTCGGATTTACAAACCAGAATGGCTGGAAGAAAGTACTTACATCGCCGATTTATGCGAGTTTAAGCTCTCCGATTTAAAATACGAATATCCTACCGAGCTGATCCCAGATGGTTATACACCCGACTCTTACTTACGTATGTTAGTCGAGCGTGGTAAAAAGCTGCGTTTTCCTGAAGGCGTGCCAGCAGAAGTCAATCAAACCATCGAGAATGAACTTGCGCTTATTCAAGAGCTGAAATACCACTACTACTTCCTTACCATCCATGACATCGTAATGTTCGCGAAACAACAAGGCATTCTTTACCAAGGTCGAGGTTCCGCCGCAAACTCTGTGGTGTGCTATTGCCTGGAAATTACCGCCGTCGACCCTCGACAAATCGCAGTCTTATTCGAACGATTTATCAGTAAAGAACGTAAGGAACCGCCGGATATTGATGTGGACTTTGAACACGAGCGCCGTGAAGAGGTTATCCAATATATTTACAAAAAATATGGCCGTGAGCGTGCAGCACTTGCTGCAACAGTGATCAGCTATCGCTTTAAAAGTGCCGTGCGTGAAGTCGGTAAAGCGCTAGGGATTGAAGAGACCCAATTAGATTTTTTCATTAAGAACGTTAATCGCCGAGATCGCAGCCAAGGCTGGCAAGCTCAAATTATTGAACTTGGCTTACAACCAGAATCTCTCAAAGGGCAGCAGTTTATCCAATTGGTCAACGAGATAATTGGCTTCCCACGCCACTTATCTCAGCACGTGGGTGGTTTTGTAATTTCATCTGGCCCTTTATATGAGTTAGTACCTGTTGAAAATGCCTCGATGGAAGATCGCACTATCATTCAATGGGACAAAGACGATTTAGAAAGCTTGAAGCTATTAAAAGTCGATGTGCTCGCACTCGGCATGTTAAACGCCATCAGAAAGTGCTTTCAACTGGTCGAGAAACACCACCAGCGCTCCCTCTCTATTTCCGAGATCACTCGTCGACAAGATGATCCACACGTGTACCGCATGATTCAAAAGGCCGACACGATAGGCGTATTCCAAATTGAATCTCGTGCACAAATGAGCATGCTCCCTCGCTTAAAGCCCGCTTGTTATTACGATTTAGTGATTCAAATTGCGATTGTTCGTCCAGGCCCTATTCAGGGTGATATGGTGCATCCTTTTTTAAAACGGCGTGATCACAAAGAGCCGGTCAGTTATCCATCGGAAGAAGTAAAAAGCGTTCTTGAGCGGACTATGGGCGTCCCAATTTTCCAAGAGCAAGTAATCAAGTTAGCCATGGTAGCAGCTGGGTTTAGCGGCGGCGAGGCCGATCAACTCCGTCGAGCAATGGCATCATGGAAAAAGAATGGCGATCTGGCTAAATTCAGGCCAAAACTGATCAATGGTATGCAAGAGAGAGGTTATGACTTAGCGTTTGCTGAGCGCATTTTCGATCAGATTTGCGGCTTTGGTGAGTACGGCTTCCCTGAAAGTCATTCAGCGTCTTTCGCAGTGCTGGCATATTGTTCTGCATGGTTAAAATATTATTACCCAGCAGAATTTTACACTGCACTGTTGAACAGCCAACCAATGGGATTTTATAGCCCATCGCAATTAGTACAAGATGCTCGCCGACATGGAGTCGAAGTATTGCCGGTGTGCGTCAATCATTCAAAATATCAGCATCATCTCGTCTCACGCCCGAATGGCAGGCTCGGCGTGCAACTTGGTTTTCGCTTGGTGAAAGGCTTTAACGCAGAAAGTGCGCAAAGGCTTATTGAGCGCAAACCACTTAATGGTTACCGCTCGATTCAAGAAGTAAAGCAGATATTAAGAAGCCGAAGTGACATTGAATTATTGGCTTCAGCCAATGCATTTCAGATCCTATCGGGGAATCGTTATAACGCACGCTGGGCAGCAATGGATTCCTTATCTGACCTACCATTGTTTCACAAGGTCGAAGAACCCAGTGTTAGCTACCAAACTCAGCCCTCAGAATATGAAAATTTAATTGAGGATTACGCGAGCACGGGACTATCTCTTAGCCGCCACCCGATTAAATTATTAGAAGAAACGGGCAAACTCCCTCATTTTACCCGCATGAGGCAACTGGCAGAGAAACCGCATAGGTCATTGGTCACAGTGGTAGGCGTGGTAACGGGAAGACAATCTCCAGGCACCGCCGCTGGCGTGACATTTTTTACGTTAGAAGATGACACAGGCAACATTAATGTGGTCGTTTGGCAAGCGACAGCACGAGCCCAAAAGCAAGCGTATTTAGGCGCTAAAGTATTAATGGTGAAAGGCATTCTTGAAAGAGAGGGAGAAGTCACGCACGTTATTGCTGGCAAGTTGATTGATTGCACGCACTATTTGAATAATCTACAAAGTAAATCTCGCGACTTTCATTAGTACAGAGATATTAATAAGCGAGGCGTTAAAAAATCAGAGGGAGAGCTGCTCCCCCTCTGATTTCACTATATCTAATCATGCACTTTTAGAAAGCATCTGGCGTAATCGGTCTTGAGCAACTTCAACCAACAGATCTGGTTGGAATTTAGAGATAAAACGATCACAACCTACTTTTTGTACCATGGCTTCATTAAAGCTGCCGCTCAGAGAAGTGTTCAACGTAATAAACAACTTAGACATACGTGGATCTTGGCGCACTTCATGAGTCAGTTTATAACCGTCCATTTCAGGCATTTCAGCATCCGTAATCATCATCAACAGCTCTTTTTCTACGTCTTTCCCTTCATCACACCAGCGCTTTAAAACTGTTAGCGCTTCTAGTCCGTCACGACACTCGATGATATTCATACCCAATTGAGAAAGCGTATCGCGAACTTGATTACGAGCTGTAGATGAATCATCTACAATCAGAACATTACGCCCGACCATTGCTTGGGCAAGTTCTTGATCCAGAATGTCCGCTGAAATCGTGACGTCGTAATGCACGATCTCTGCTAAAACTTTTTCAACGTCAATAATTTCGACAATTTGAGAGGCATCCCCCTCTTTGATTTGCGTGATAGCTGTGAGGTAATTCGAGCGACCAGACGTGGAAGGAGGCGGCTGAATTTCAGTCCATGCCGTATTAATAATGTTTTTAACCGGACCGACTAAGAAGCCCTGCACCGTACGGTTGTACTCTGTCACGATCAAATTTTCTTCTTCCGCTTCACCACGCAAAGCTGGGAAACCTATTGCGCCACGCAAATCAATCACTGGCACCGCTTCACCTCGTAAAGAAGCGACCCCACGAATGTTGTAGTGTGAGCCAGGAAGCTTGGTTAACGGTGGCAGCTTGATGACCTCTTTCACTTTGAACACATTAATCGCAAACAATTGGCGACTATTTAAAGTGAACAGCAGAAGCTCTAGTCGGTTTTCACCAACCAAGTTCGTACGCTGGTCAACCGTATTTAACACTCCGGACATACTACTACCTAAATTATGGATAATTCTTATTTTTACTCGAAATCAATACAGACACATCAAGGTTCTAAACCCAAATAACCTTAAGATATTTGTTTTTCGAGCATGGCTTGAAAGTACAACGGTTTCAGCGCATTACTTCCCTTCTATTTGTATCAGACACAAAGTCACTCTACACATTGAAAGCCATTTGGGTTTATTTACTTGAGCTTTTTAGGAAATTACATGAATGGCGCAGATATAGCAATGCAGCACAACTCAAATTCACCTTCTAGTAATAAGCGATCAAAAAGGGGGAGCTGTTAAGCCTCACCCTAAATCATCTAAAAATGTATAGGCTCGACACCTAAGCACTTCATCATGTTTGAAGCAATTAGCCTTCCACAACCTTCATCAATAACTGACCATCGTACAACGCTTGCTTGATCAACGCGGCACCAGGCATTGTTGCTTGCTTATAGAAACGAGATTCCACCAGCTCAAGATCTTGGTGATAAACCGGTAAACTCTGCTCTTCGATACAGCGACGCACCGCAGGATAAAGTACATCTTTTGCTTGGTTAATCACACCACCGATCAAGATCTTCTCAGGGTTAAATAAGTTGATCACAATAGCAATTGCGGAACCTAAGTAGCGTCCAAGCTTTTCAATCACATCAACTGCCAACGGATCACCGTTCGCTGCCGCTTCACAAATGCTCTCAATACTCATTTCTTCTTGTTCAGCAAGAATAGAGTCTTCGCCATCAGCAATTCGTCTTACGACTTCTTCACGAATGGCTTGAGAACTGGCAACGGTTTCCAAACAACCAATGTTGCCACAATGACAACGTTTTCCATTTGGATCGATTTGAATATGCCCAAGCTCACCAATGTTGCCGTGACGACCTTGCAAAACGCGCCCATCCAGAATGATGCCGGCACCTAAACCATGGTGAATAGAGATAAGGACGGAGTTGTCATTGTCTTGAGAATGGCCGAAAAGCTTTTCTGCTAATGCCCAAGCTCGCGTGTCATTGGCAATGAAAACTGGCAAGCCCGTTGCTTTGTATATCTCTGGTCCAAGAGCAAGATTTTCGACATTGTAATGAGGCATTTGCAGCACGACACCTTGCTCTGAATTCACAAGGCCAGGCAGCGTAATTGCAATACTGGTAACACGGTCAAGTTGATCCGCGTAAGTTTGGAAGAATTCATCAATTTCGTAGAGCAGACGCTCAAGCACATCATCTTGGTCACGTTCGTGTATCTCGATTTTAGTATCGATCAACACATCGCCACCTAGCTCATGCAGAGCAATAGTTAAATAACCTCGCCCCAAACGCATTGACAGAAATTGCCACCCTTCGTTGTTGACCTGCAAACCGACGGCAGGTCGACCACGACTCGTCGCTTCTTGTACTGTGGTTTCATGAATCAAGTGCGCTTCAATTAATTCTCGAGTGATTTTGGTGATACTGGCAGGAGCAAGCTCACTCTGCTTGGACAAATCAATTCGAGAAATAGGACCTTTTAGGTCAATTAGTTTATATACACGACCAGCATTGACCTGTTTGATATGATCAATATGGCCCGGTTGAGCCATGTACATCTTGCACTCCGAAATTCTATAACGAGACAATTTTTTTACTTTGCGAACTAATTGTGAAGTGAATTAATAAATCCCCGTGACAAGCATCACGTATAAACCTGTTTGTTTGTGTATTCAATCAAATAACGAAGAATCTACTCCTGTTAAATTGTTTGAAAAATAACTTATTTTTATTCACTAAATTATGAAGCAACTCCTGTTACAACAGCGCATTCTCTCCAATAGAGGCTGAAGCCTATGGAATATCTGTCTGTTTTACCGGGATTACTCTTAATGTAAACATTCTGTGCATATACTTATACTCAAGCAGCTTTAAGGTGTGGGCTCAGCAACGAGGCGGACCTTGAGAGCGATTGAGGAAAGTAAGGATAGAGTTCAAGTTACCTTTACACATACATTCATCGGAGAATCTATGACTTCCAAACTAAGACGAACAAAAATTGTCACCACGCTTGGTCCTTCAACGGATAAGGACAATGTACTTGAGGAGATCATCAAAGCCGGTGCAAACGTTGTCCGTATGAATTTCTCACATGGAACCAGTGAAGACCACATTCAACGCGCCAAAAAAGTCCGTACTATTGCGGCAAAGCTTGGGCGTCAAGTTGCTATCCTCGGCGACTTGCAAGGCCCTAAAATCCGCGTATCGACCTTTAAAGACGGCCAAGTCATGTTAAATGTGGGCGATAAATTCACATTAGACAGTGATTTACCAAAAGGTGAAGGCAACCAAGAGTCCGTAGGGCTAGATTATAAAGAACTGCCGCAAGATGTGTCACCAAACGACATTCTGTTACTCGATGATGGACGCGTTCAACTGCAAGTCACCAGCGTCGAAGGCAATAAAGTTCATACCCGTGTGATTGTTGGTGGTCCACTATCTAATAATAAAGGGATCAACAAAAAAGGCGGCGGATTGTCAGCCGATGCGCTCACAGAGAAAGATAAAGCCGACATTCTTACCGCCGCAGAAATTCAAGTGGACTACCTTGCTATTTCGTTCCCACGTAACGGCGAAGACATGCATTATGCTCGACGCCTAGCCAGAGATGCGGGCCTCGAAGCCATGCTGGTGGCCAAAGTCGAACGAGCAGAAACCGTCGCGACCAATGAGTCTATTGACGATATTATTCTCGCATCCGATGTGGTGATGGTAGCGCGTGGCGATCTGGGGGTAGAAATCGGCGATCCTGAACTTATTGGCGTCCAGAAAAAGCTGATTCGCCGCGCACGCAGCTTAAACCGCATCGTGATTACTGCGACACAAATGATGGAGTCCATGATTACTAGCCCGATGCCGACGCGTGCTGAAGTGATGGACGTGGCCAATGCGGTTCTAGACGGCACTGACGCCGTGATGCTGTCTGGAGAGACCGCAGCAGGTAAATACCCTGTAGAAACGGTCAAATCCATGGCCGAGGTATGTGTGGGCGCAGAAAAAATGTCTGAGGCAAGCCTATCCACTTATCGCTTAGATCGCACCTTCGAAACCGCTGAAGAAACCATCGCAATGGCAACCATGTACTCTGCGAATCACATGGAAGGAATTAAAGCGATGATCTCGTTAACAGAATCTGGCAGGACTGCGTTGATGATGTCTCGCTTAAGCTCTGGCTTACCAATATTTGCCTTATCACGTAATGAATCAACGCTCAATCGAGCTGCACTATACCGAGGCGTGACACCGGTATATTTCGAGTCAAAAAGTGATGCAGGTTTACCGACAGCTCAAGCTGCGATTGCCAGCCTTAAAGAACAAGGGTTCTTGCACAAGGGTGATTTAGTCATGATCACTCAAGGCGATGTAATGGATGTCGTTGGTTCAACCAACTGCATGAGAATTCTGCAAGCATAACCTTTATACCTAACCCTATTAACCACAGAGATTAGGTACGCACACGAATGAGGCTCCGAAAACGGAGCCTCATTTATTTACACGTCACTTTGTATTTAGCTTATGTCGTTAATACAAAAGGTTATGCACTCTCTCTGCCATCAATTTCA
Organism: Vibrio sp. ArtGut-C1; assembly: GCF_002105475.1. NCBI lineage: Bacteria > Pseudomonadati > Pseudomonadota > Gammaproteobacteria > Vibrionales > Vibrionaceae > Vibrio > Vibrio sp. ArtGut-C1. Next base: position 150,029 of record NZ_NCTH01000010.1, read on the forward strand.
ATATTCAGTTGGTCATAGAGTTGAACCAGATTAAACCCCGCCTGAAGTCCGAGTTGATAATCATGCTCTAGTGATTCTTGGTCACTTAACAAAGAAGAAGAACGAAGCCCCTCTTTAGGCGCGATTTGTAAAATGAAAGTATCGTCAGGTGGAGCAGATATAAAGGCCTGAGTGAGCTCAAATGTTTGATAGTGAATCATCAGCATGTCGGCTAAACCTGAGTCAAAATTCTCACCGATTAAATGGCTTAAACGATACAAATTATCAGCACCGAACAACCAACGGCCTCCATTCAATAGCATTTTTCCGGCAAGCTTCGATTGATGGGCGGCATTAATTTTTTGTTGGAAGAACGAAGCCCAATCCAACTTCCATCGATTCACTTTTTGCTGCCATGATTGCTGCACCGAATTAATAGACTCTCGATACCACTCGACAGGCACATCCCCTACTTCACTTTGCGCTCTCGCTTCAATCTCCGAGAACGGTTCTGTTCGGATGACAATAATGTTGCGAGCATTCTGACGCCACGCTTCTTGAACAGGGATAGAAGCCGACACACCACCATCAACAAACTTATTGCCATTAACGTCGACAGGTCCGTGGTACAACTTAGGAATCGCGCATGTTGCTAACATGGTGTTAAACCACGTGTCACCCAAGATTGGTAAATATTGATCCGATAGCGTCTCTACATTTGTTACCGCTGCAAACGCACCTCGTCCTCCTAGTGCACTGCGGCCTAAATCAAGATCGAGCTTGTAAGGGAAATCTTGAATCCGCTCTAACGCCCACTCTAAACCCAAGTACTGCTGCTTTCGAATATAACGAAACAGATTAAAAAATTCGGGAGACGTTGTCAGTTCGGTAATAAAAGCTTTGCCCATACCGTGTTGACGACATAAGTAAGAGCATAAATTGAGTGCCCCAGCAGAGGTACCGTAGAATTCATCGAAAGGATCAAAGTTGGAAAGTAAAAATGCGTCTAATACGCCAGCGGTAAAAATCCCTCTCTGCCCTCCACCTTGCGTGACTAAAGCAGTTTTTCCATGCCTGAAATGCTCATAAACTTTGACATCAAGCTCAGTGTGGCTTTCTGTGATTATACCGCTGTTACGTATCATAGGCTCACGCCATTTTGTTAAAACGTTTGGTAAAAGTAGTTATCTTAAGCCGTTGTAATCGCAATGATGCCAAACGACAAAAGTACTGCAAAAACAGTCACCACGATGATTAATGCGGATTTTAGATCGTGTTCCATAAACACCTCCTTAATATGTAACAAATTAATAACACCAGTGTGAAATATGTTCAAGATTTGCTTAATTTAGTCGCGCAATTTTGACTAACCCATCACAATTAGCTTAGTCATAATAAGGAGATAGGACATGAACCAAAAACTCAGCTGGCTGGTAGGAAGCATACTGCTCAGCACCGCGGTAAGTGCACAAGCCAATATTATCGTTACTCCATTCATAGGCTATACAGGTGGCGGTCAAGTAGAAGACGAAGGTGGCAATACATACGACCTCGATCCCGCAGTGAACTACGCAATTTCAATCGAGACGCCTTTTGAGAAAGGAAGAATTGGATTATTTTACTCCAACCAATCAACAGAACTTGAAAAGTTATCAAATTCGGCAGATATCCATTACCTGCAATTTCAAAGCAGCATGTACTACCCTGTTGCAGAAAACTGGCAAACCTATATTGGTGTTGGCTTGGGAGCCTCTTACGCAGATGTTGATTGGGTAGACAAAAAATACGGATTTTCGGCTAGCGCTTTTGCAGGGCTGGAATATGAGTTTTCAAAGAACTTTGCGTTGACAGCCCAATTGAGATGGTTAGGAACGGTCGTTGATAACGATACCTCTGGAGCCTGCACCCTACCTAATGACGGCTCAAACTGCATCATTAAGTTCGATACCGATTGGATGAGCCAATTCCAATCAAATATTGGTTTTAGTTTCCGTTTCTAATTTTTTGTACACTTCACTTCGTAGGGCTCGCCACAAAGAGTGCTGGGCGAGCCCTACACAAAGCAGATAGAGAATATCATCTAAACATCATCGCTTAGAAAAGTAACGAAGCATTCTCTAGCGGGGTGCGCAAAAGATAGCCGTACGCCCTAGTTCATCAAAATAGTTTTAAACACCAAGTCGATTATTGGATTCTAGTCATTTATTCCATACAACCAACCAATCCCCCACACAAAACCATAATCAAACTGAAATTTAACAAGATTAAAACCAGACAACGCACCTGAGTTAACATTTAGATTCTATTGCGCTAAGTATTATTAGAAGTTAGTCTGATTAGTGAAAACAGATAAATATTTCAGTTTTATCAAACACACATCAAAACTTTAAGATTAATAATCTACTTTCTCTCACAGTAACCAGAATATAGCTCTAGAAAATTATAATAAGCTAGAATTAAGGATAGAAAAGCTGATGAATAACAGCGGTCCTTTCTTCCAACGGTTTGCGCAAATATTACTGTGTTACGGAGAGAGCTTCATTCCTCAGGGAGTCGTATAGGAGTCAAATATGAAGCGAGAACAATGGGGATCCCGAGCGGGATTCATCTTAGCAGCAGTCGGGTCTGCTATCGGTTTGGGAAACATTTGGCGTTTTCCATACATGGCCTATGAAAACGGTGGCGGCGCATTTTTTATTCCTTACATTTTCGCCATGATCACGGCCGGTATTCCATTTATGATCCTTGAGTTCAGTATGGGACAAAAGTACCGAGGCTCAGCACCAAAAACGCTAGCGAAAATTCATTCTAAATTTGAATGGCTTGGCTGGTTCCAAGTTGGTGTTGCAGCAGTTATCGCCGTTTACTATGTTGCAGTTATCGGTTGGTCAATTTCTTACTTTGGGTTGTCGTTCACTCAAGGTTGGGGAACCGATACAAACGCATTTTTCTTTAGTGAGTACCTAAAGTTAGGTGATAACTCACCAACAGACTTAGGCAGTATTCAATGGAAGATAGCCTTATCTATGGTGATTGCTTGGGCCATTACTTATACCGCCATTGCCAAAGGCGTGAAATCAGGGATTGAGCGCGCATCTAAAATCATGATGCCAATACTATTCTTGATGGTGATTTTTTTAATCGGACGTATGGTTTTCTTGCCAGGAGCTTTGGATGGCGTTAACTACATGTTTGAACCCGATTTCAGCAAAATTTGGGATGTGAAAGTATGGGCAGCTGCGTACGGTCAGATCTTCTTTACCTTAAGCATCGGCTTCGCGATCATGCTGGCTTACTCTAGTTATCTGCCAGAAAAGTCGGACATCACGAACAACGCGTTTATGACCGTGTTGATCAACTGTGGCTTCTCCATCCTCGCTGGTATTATGATCTTCTCTGTCTTGGGTTACATGGCTCAAGAACAAGGTAAACCGCTAACAGAAGTGGTATCTGCAGGCGTTGGCCTTGCTTTTGTTACTTTACCTGCGGCAATTAACTTATTACCCGCACCATATATTCTTGGTCCTCTGTTCTTCTTTGCACTGGTGGTTGCTGGTCTAAGTTCGCACATTTCTATCATGGAAGCCGTAACATCCGCCATCATCGATAAGCTAAAGTGGAGCCGAAAAAAAGCTGCAAACGTTGTAATCGGAACTGGTTTTGTGGTTTCTATGGCGTTCGCGACAAATGGCGGTCTATTGCTGCTAGACCTAGTAGACCACTTCGCAAACAACGTTGGCATTATGGTAGGCGGCTTGGTTGAAATTGTATTGATGGCGTGGCTATTGAAACGCGTGCCTGAAGTACGTAATTACGTAAATGAGCGCTCTGATTTCTCTATTGGTCAATGGTTTGAGATCTGTTTACGCTTCGTAACACCGATTATGCTCGCCATTATCTTAGCAACTAAGCTTTATGCTTTATTTACTGAAGGCTACGGTGGTTATGATCTAACTGTAGGCTGGGCACTTATCGCCGCACTATTTATCTTTGGTCTAGTGATTAACGCAGTAAATCGCAAGGAGACAGCGAAATGACAATCAGCGCAATTATTATGATGGTTATTGGTTTAGGTATCACTTGGGGCGGCGCTGCCGTTTGTATCAAGCGAGCCATGGATAAACAATAGCAGTATTGCATTCCAAACATAAAAAACGCCGGTATTTACCGGCGTTTTTTATGTTTCTTTTATTCTAGAAACTGTATTTGATGCCAACGGCACCACCAAGTTGTAAGTCAGCACCTTTGTAAAGATCTAGCTCTGGGTGTATTTGACCATAAAGATCCCAGCCGCGTGATAAATCCCAGTTCACACCGAGAGGTACACGCACGCCAAACTCATCATCCCATTCATACCAACCACCAACGCCAACATACCAGGTCACAGGCATGTTTTGATCGAATGTTCCACGTTTAGCGATGTAATCAAACGCCATACCATCGTTACCGATAATGCCGCGATACTTATTATCTAACTCAACAACAACACTCAACTGTTGATCGACAGCCATACCAACAGACAAGTTCGTTGGCTCATTTGCCGCCATTGCGGTACTAGAAACTAGTCCTGCTAATAAAATTAATTTGCTCTTCATACACGTTATCAATTATTAAAAAAACATCATGCGCTATTCAAACATAGTGGTGCTTCAATATGTCAACGATGAGTAAGCGCGATGTATGAAAAGACTGGCAAAAGTAAAGATGAGTTTAGGATCACACTCAGAAAGCACTTTTAGCAATGAGAGAGGAACTAAAAAAGGAGGCCGAAGCCTCCTTTTATTCATTGTTATGAATGACGGTGATTAGCCGTGGTTACGGATCCACTCATCCATTTCAGTTTTTAGGTTGTCAGACTTAGTACCGAAGATAGCCTGTACACCACCTGCAACAACTACAACACCAGCAGCGCCAAGTTGTTTCAGTTTGTCTTGGTCAACAGCTGCTGTATCTGCAACCGCGACACGTAGGCGAGTGATACATGCGTCTAGACCAGTAATGTTAGCTTTACCACCGAACGCTGCAACCAGTTCACCACCCATGTCAGAGCCAGAAGTTGCTGCCGCACTTTCTGTTTCATCTTCACGACCAGGAGTTTTTAGGTCAAGTGCTGTGATTACGCCACGGAACACTACGTAGTAAATCACTGCGTATACTAGACCAACAGCAATCATTAGACCCATCTTCTGAGCGTTACCAGATAGAACTAGGAAGTCGATCAGACCGTGAGAGAAAGAAGTACCGTGTACAAAGCCTAGAGTGTTAGAAACAATGTATGCAGAACCAGCTAGTAGAGCGTGGATACCGTATAGTAGTGGAGCAACGAATAGGAATGAGAATTCGATAGGCTCAGTAATACCAGTTAGGAATGAAGTCAGTGCAGCTGACGCCATGATACCCATTACTTTTGCGCGGTTTTCTGGTTTAGCACAGTGAGCAATTGCGATTGCTGCAGCTGGTAGACCAAACATCTTGAACATGTAACCACCCGCTAGCTGACCGAAGCCATTACCAGCAGCACGAGATGCTTCATCAGCAACTAGGTAACAAGTTAGTACGCCGTTTTGAGCTTCACCAGCAGCGTTAACACAAGAACCAGCTTCGAAGAAGAACGGTACGTTCCATACGTGGTGTAGGCCGAATGGGATTAGAGAACGCTCTACAACACCGTAGATACCGAATGCTAGTTGTGGGTTTTGGTGCGCAGCCCAATCAGAGAATGCAGAGATTGCACCGCCAATTGGTGGCCAAATTACAGAAAGGATAACACCAAGGATGATCGCTGCAAAACCAGTGATGATAGGCACTGCACGCTTACCAGCGAAGAAGCCAAGATACTCTGGAAGTTGAATTTTGAAGAAACGGTTGAATGCCCAAGCAGCCACACCACCGACAAGGATACCACCTAGTACACCTGTATCGATTTTCTCAACACCCATAACACCCGCCATTACACCTAGCGTTGCAGTCATGATGCCGTAACCAACGATTGCTGCAAGACCAGCAACACCGTCGTTATTAGTGAAGCCTAGAGCTACACCTACTGCAAATAGAAGTGCCATTTGGCCGAATACTGAACCACCAGCTTGTTCCATAAGATTAGAAACGATCTCTGGAATAAAGCTTAGATGGGCAGCACCCACACCTAATAAAATACCTGCAACTGGTAAAACTGATACTGGAAGCATCAGCGCCTTACCAACTTTTTGCAGGTTAGCAAAAAGGTTCTTAAACATGTTTATGCTCCTGATAAATTTATAAGTATTATTTGGGCACTAACGGCACACCCCCGTAGCCTAAAGGTTAGCACCCAATGAAAATGTAACCACAACTGCATTATATTTTCCGGCTCTAAATATATATTGATGACCCTCAAACTTTCCACACAGTTACGAAATTTAGTTTCAAAACAAGTCTTGGATCACACCCAAAAACAGCTGATGAAAAGGTTTGCATTGCAGTTATATTACTGTTTTATAAAGAGTTTATTATTTATATAATTAATTTTAAGGCATAAATAAAATACGCCCCAATGTTATTTTTAGTAACAAAATTACATTTGTGATTTTTGAATGTTATTAAATCAACATTTTTAGTAAACATTAAACTCATGAGTATATCTGTTGTTTTTATCAACAAAAAAGGAGCGTACGCTCCTTTTTTATGCTCTTATTGATTTTTCATCGCAAAAAAAGATTTCGGAAATTTTCGGTGGTTTTTTGTGCCACTTCAGAAAGAGAGCACGATTTGAGTTGCGCAATATAAGAAGCCACCTCGACAACATAAGCAGGTTGATTCTCTTTACCTCGGTGAGGGACTGGAGCCAAGTAAGGAGAATCTGTCTCAATGAGAAGCTTCTCTAGAGGTAGAGTCTTCACCACTTCTTTCAACTCTGTAGCTTGACGGAAAGTGACAATCCCCGAGATAGAAATATAAAACCCCAGCTCAAGTGCAGCTTCAGCAAATGGAAGATCTTCTGTAAAACAGTGGATAACACCACCACATTTCTCCGCCCCACCCTTACGCAAAATATCTAGAGTATCCGCACGTGCGTTTCTAGTATGGATAATTAAAGGTTTGTTAAGCTCCACCGCAAGATCAACGTGTTGCTCAAAACGCTCTTTCTGTAACGCTGCCGTTTCTGGCTTATAATGATAATCCAAGCCTGTTTCACCAATGGCAACGACTTTTTCATTCGATGCGTGGTGACGTAGCACGTCCATCGAAAAGTCGCTTTCAACATCAAGTGGGTGTACACCGCACGAAGCATAAACATTCTCATAAGGCTCAATCATTTCCATCATTTTAGGGAAAGAATCCAGCGTAACTCCCACAGAAAGCAGCTCGGTTACCTTTGCTTGTTTAGCTTTGTTAATAACGTCTTCCACATTGATGTGGAGATCGTCGTAATTCAATTTGTCTAAATGACAATGAGAATCTACGAACATAATACCTCTCGTGATTCAATTAACCAGTTCATTGATAGTAGCTCAAGGTTTAGACCAGGAAAGGCTTGCACCTGAGCTTTGAGGTCCATCAGCGCCTTCGCTGATGAGTACAAACCGTTGTAGTTGTTCGGCTGAAACTTTATAGCGCCAGGAAGCATTTGTGCTTCTGATACACCAAACTGCGCTTTCTGAGCGTCTGTCAGTAAATACCACGCCCAGTCTAGTGATTGCTCCGAGTGTTTAGCCATTAAAGAAGCACACTCAGAAATGTCTGAGGCAGGAGAAGACATCGCCTTAATAAAAGTGCGCTCAAAAGCCAAGTAAGCATCGAGATCGCCATTATTTAACGCATCCAATGTTTTTATCGGAGAGCCCATATTCAGTTTTAAGGCGTAAGCAGGAACTTGCTGCGCCCCTTGTTCGCGCATCCATTGCATCGCTTGTTCCGTTGACGGCGGCGCAACAACCCAGTGTTGGCAACGGCTACGAATCGTTGGAAGCAGGCGCTCCTGATTGTGGGTAACGAGCAAAAACAAGCACTTTGCCCCAGGCTCTTCTAGCGTTTTTAACAATGCATTCGATGCCGATTCATTCATAGAGTCCGCTGGCTCTATAACAAATAGGCGATAACCATTAAGCTGTGATGATTCCTGAGCAAGACGGTTGCAAGCTCGAACTTGATCCACCGTTATCGCTTTTCCTTCTTTTTCTGGTTTGATCCAGTGTAAATCTGGGTGGTTGTGTGATTGATTTAATTGACAGCTATGACAAAAACCGCACGCTTCACCGGCGTCATTTTGGCAAAGAAGTGCTTGGCTAAAAAACTCGATAAGTTTTTCGATGCCTAAGCCTTGCTCGCTTTGCAATAAAAGCGCACCTGGTATTCTGTCCGACTCTAGCCCTACTTTGAGGTTATCCCATACTGGCTGCAACCATGGATAATCATTTAACATGAGTCACCTAAATTTAAGTTTCACTTATTATTGACGAGCTAACCACTCGTTAAGAGCGTCCCGAATATCACGCGACACGTCTTCGATCGCCTGCTCAGCGTTAATGATAATGACAGAAGGATCAGCATGAGCAATCTCCAAATAACGCTCTCGTGTACGTTCAAAGAAGCTGATATCCATCTTCTCGATACGATCGAGCTCACCACGCCCACGCGCACGCTCAAGCCCAACGCGAGGGTCGATATCCATATAGAGTGTGAAAGCAGGTTTAAAATCACCAAGCGTTGTGTCTCGAAGGTTTTTCATTAGCGACGCGTCAATCTGACGGCCACCACCTTGATAAGCCTGCGACGACATATCGTGGCGGTCACCCACCACCCACTGACCGTTCGCCAAAGCTGGTTTGATCACGTTCTCAACCAACTGGACACGTGCAGCATATAGAAGAAGCAACTCCGTCATGTCTTTAAGTTCTTCGCCTTCATGCTCTTCTTTCACCAGAGCGCGCATCTTTTCTGCTAGCGGCGTGCCTCCTGGCTCACGAGTATTTACGATATTTTCAATACCTGCCGCTTTTAGCGTATCTAAAACGGTTTTAATCGCAGTGCTTTTACCCGCGCCTTCTAGGCCTTCAACGACAATAAAGTTTGCTTTCATCATTTGTTCTTTCTTAGTTCTCTTAAATAGGCTCGAACAGCACGATTGTGCTCTGCAAGGGATTTCGAAAATACGTGTCCGCCCTTTCCACTTGCTACGAAATATAAATAGTTACTGCTTTCTGGATTCAAAGCCGCTTCAATAGAGGCTTCACCTGCCATCGCGATTGGGGTTGGAGGTAAGCCATTGATGGTATAGGTGTTATATGGTGTCGGCGTGCGCAAATCTTTCTTACGAATATTTCCGTCGTAAGCATCACCCATACCATAAATAACCGTCGGATCCGTTTGTAAACGCATGCGTTTGTTCAATCGGTTGATAAACACAGAAGCGACGCGCTCACGCTCAGAGTCAATGGCCGTCTCTTTCTCGATGATAGACGCCAGAATCAAGGCTTCATATTTGTCTTGCAATGGCAGCTTTTCTTGACGAGCTTCCCAGTTAGCATCCAGAATCTTATTAAGTTTTCGATGCGCTCGTTTTAATAATTGGCTTTCACTTGCACCCGCCGTGTAATGGTAGGTTTCTGCTAAAAACAGTCCTTCCAGCTTTTCTCGCTCAATACCCAACTTTGCTGCCATGTCTTTTTCTGATAGTTCGGTTAAGTCATGCTCTAAATAAGGAGCACTTTTCAATTGCTCTACCCACTCAGAAAAGCGGCTGCCTTCAACAAAAGTGATCGCAAACTGGTATTCTTTTCCGGTATTCAGGTGCTCCAATGCTTGCGAAAGCGACATACCAGGCTCTAGTTGATAAGTACCCGCTCGCACTTGCAACAGTTCTGGATATAAGTGAGGTATTAAACGGATGTACTCCGACGTTTCAATTACCTCACCTTCAACTAAGGAGCGCATGACATGATGAAAGCTTGTACCACTTTCTACAGTAAACAGCTGAGGTTGTTCCAATAGAATAGGCTTTTCAACGTATTGTTTAGCCTGTGAAATTATATAAAAAACAGCTGCTGCGCCTATCACTGCGATCAGCACAACAAAAGCCAACAGTTTTTTAATCACGTAGTTAAATTCCCTTGCAGTCGTTGAGTCAATTTTCCTATCGGAAATATAGTCTTAGAGTTAGATGCCACTATGCTGCGAATTGGTGCGACACCTAATATTGAGTTACACATGAAAGCCTCGTCTGCGCTCAGCAAATCTGGAAGTATAAAACGCCCCTCGATGACTTCAATATGACTTACTTTTAGTAACTCAAGCACCTTACGACGCATTACGCCCGCAACGCCAGATAAGGTCAGCTCCGGTGTAAATACTTTATTACCTTTAACCCAAAAAAGGTTGGCCATTGTAGTTTCAATGACATGGTTTTGCACATTTAACGTTATTGCATCTGCAAACTCGGTATCGTCGATTTCAGCCTTGGCGAGAATCTGCTCTAAACGGTTGTTGTGCTTGTGTCCAGCAAGTAAAGGTTGAATCCCGAGACGAGTCTCACAAACGCCCAAATCCACGCCTTTTTCTTGCCAAGAAGAGTAATGAGAAGGAAACGCAAAATTGGAGATCGTCACGATAGGGCCTTCAATCCCATTAGGACTATACCCTCGCCCACCAATACCACGGCTAACGTGAATTTTCACCCCAGCTTGTGCGTCAGATAAAGCCGCTTTGCTTGCCCAATCATGCACAACTTGCCAGTCAGGGGAAGAGATCTTCAATGCGTCAAGGCAGGACTTCATACGCTCAATGTGTTCTTGCCAGTAAACCAACTCTCCGTTTTGGGTCAGGATGGTGGTAAAACCTCCATCACCGTATTGGAATGAGCGATCACCCAGTTCTACATGCGTTTGTGGAACTCCATTTACCCAAAACATTCGCGTACCTTCAAATTAGCAGACAACAAATAAAACAAAACGGCTCAATGCTAAGCATCGAGCCGTTAGAATACAAGTTTCGCTTACCTAAATAAGGTTAGATAGTGTTACTCAGCGAACTTTTTGAAGATCAAAGAACCGTTTGTACCACCAAAGCCAAACGAGTTACAGATAGCGTATTCCATACCTTCAACTTTGCGCGCAGTGTGCGGCACAAGGTCGATGTCTAGACCTTCTTCTGGATCATCAAGGTTAATCGTTGGTGGAACGATTTGGTCAACCAAAGACATAACCGTGATAATTGCTTCAACAGAGCCTGCTGCACCTAATAGGTGACCAGTCATAGACTTAGTTGATGATACAAGTACTTGCTTCGCACCTTCTTCACCAAGAGCACGTTTCACGCCCTTGATTTCTGCAACGTCGCCAGCAGGAGTAGATGTACCGTGAGCATTCACATAACCTACTTGGGTACCTGTGATGTTCGCGTCACGCATTGCCGCTTCCATCGCAAGTGCACCACCAGAGCCATCTTCGCTTGGAGAAGTCATGTGGTAAGCATCACCAGACATACCAAAACCAACCAGTTCTGCGTAAATCTTCGCGCCACGTGCTTTCGCGTGTTCGTACTCTTCAAGCACCATCATGCCAGCACCATCACCTAGAACAAAACCATCACGGCCTTTATCCCATGGACGAGACGCTTTTTGAGGTTCGTCATTACGAGTAGATAGCGCTTTAGCTGCACCGAAGCCAGCCATGCCAAGAGGCGTAGACGCTTTTTCTGCTCCACCAGCAACCATCGCATCTGCATCGCCGTACGCAATCATTCGTGCAGCATGACCGATGTTATGTAGGCCAGTAGTACATGCTGTAGAAATCGCGATATTTGGACCACGAAGACCACGCATGATAGATAGGTTACCTGCAACCATATTTACGATGGTCGAAGGAACAAAAAATGGGCTAACTTTGCGAGGGCCTTTTTCTACTAATGCAGTGTGACCTGTTTCGATCAGATCTAGACCGCCAATGCCTGAGCCGATAGCAACACCAACTCGAGCCGCATTTTCTTCGGTAATTTGTAAGCCAGAGTTATCAAGAGCTTGAATACCCGCTGCAATGCCGTACTGGATGAAAAGATCCATCTTACGAGCATCTTTTTTAGACATGTACTCTGTGCAATCGAAATCTTTAACAAGACCTGCAAAACGAGTTGAGAAGTTCGTAGCATCAAAGTGCTCGATATTCACGATACCACTTTGACCTTCTAGCAGGGCTTTCCAAGATGATTCTACTGTGTTGCCTACCGGTGACAACATACCCATGCCAGTGACAACTACACGACGCTTGGACACGATATAATTCTCCGGGAATTGAATATTTCTATGAGAGGATAGAAGAAGTTAGAAAGAACACAGGCGGTCTAGGAGACCGCCTGGGAGAGCTAATTACTGAGCGCTGTTTACGTAGTCGATTGCAGCTTGAACAGTAGTGATCTTCTCAGCTTCTTCGTCAGGAATCTCAGTGTCGAATTCCTCTTCTAGAGCCATAACTAGTTCTACAGTGTCTAGAGAATCAGCACCTAGATCGTCAACGAAAGAAGCTTCGTTTTTAACTTCTGCTTCGTCTACACCTAGCTGTTCAACAATGATTTTCTTTACGCGTTCTTCGATGTTGCTCATTTTTCTTTTCCTTTACAGATTTCGCCTAATGCGATGATTCCGTAGTTTATTCGAACTATTGAAAGTTGCAAGGGGGTCCTTGCTGGTCAAACCACAAAATTAGCGAATTTAACCGAATTTCAATACATTTTTGACTTAAATCATGCACAAATCTTGCGCATAAGCATGACAAGTTCATGACAGTTAACTGCAACTATAGGCTATTTTTCACAATGTAAAATAGCTTATTTTGCACAAACTGTCTCATTAAACCATGTACATGCCACCATTTACATGCAAAGTTTCACCAGTAATGTACGCTGCTTCAGGCGAAGCAAGGAAAACTACTGCTGATGCAATTTCACGTGGGTCACCTAAACGACCAGCTGGCACGTTCGACAACGTTGCCGCACGTTGCTCATCATTTAGTGCCTTTGTCATGTCAGTTTCGATGAAACCAGGGGCAACAGTGTTCACTGTTACACCACGAGACGCAACTTCACGAGCCATTGATTTAGTAAAACCAATCACGCCCGCTTTCGCTGCTGCGTAGTTAGTTTGACCTGCGTTACCCATGGTACCAACAACTGAGCCTACGTTGATGATACGACCCGCACGTTTTTTCATCATGCCGCGTAAAACCGCTTTAGACATGCGGTAGATAGGCGTTAGGTTGGTATCGATGATGTCGTTCCACTCATCATCTTTCATACGCATCAATAGGTTATCACGAGTAATACCAGCGTTATTCACCAGAATATCGATCACACCAAATTCTTCGTTGATCGTTTTTAGTGTCGCTTCGATAGACTCGACATCAGTCACGTTAAGAGCTAGGCCTTTACCGTTATCACCAAGATACTCGCTGATAGCTGCAGCGCCACTTTCAGAAGTAGCCGTACCGATCACCGTCGCACCGCGCTCTACAAGAAGTTCCGCGATCGCGCGGCCAATACCACGGCTTGCGCCGGTAACTAGCGCGATCTTACCTTCTAGATTCATCATGTTGTGTTTCCTTTTCTTATCGCAAGTTTTATCGCTTGATGGATTACTTCGCCGCGTCTAGCGACGCAACATCATTCACTGCTGCTGCAGTTAGCGTTTTCACGATACGTTTTGTTAGACCTGTTAAAACCTTACCAGGACCAAGCTCAAGAAGCTGTTCTACCCCTTGCTCGTGCATAAGCTCGACTGTTTCAGTCCAGCGAACTGGGCTATGTAGCTGACGAACAAGCGCATCTTTGATTTTTGCAGGATCTGTCTCAGCAACCACATCAACGTTATTGATAACTGGCAGCTGTGGTGAGTTAAATTCGATAGACTCAAGAGCTACTGCAAGTTTTTCCGCTGCTGGCTTCATAAGCGCACAGTGTGATGGCACTGAAACAGGAAGAGGAAGCGCACGTTTCGCACCAGCTTCTTTACATAGTGCTCCCGCACGCTCTACTGCGTCTTTACTTCCCGCGATAACTACCTGACCAGGCGAGTTAAAGTTTACTGGAGAGACCACTTCACCTTGTGCTGCGTCTTCACACGCTTTTGCAATCGCATCATCAGCCAAACCGATAATCGCGTACATAGCGCCAGTACCTGCTGGTACCGCCTCTTGCATTAGCTTACCGCGTAATTCAACCAGCTTGATTGCTTCTTTAAAGTCAATGACACCCGCACATACAAGTGCTGAGTACTCACCTAGGCTGTGACCGGCTAGGTTTGCTGGTTGCTCTAAACCGAGCTCCTGCCATACACGCCAGATTGCAACAGATGAAGCTAGCAAAGCTGGTTGAGTGCGGAAAGTCTCGTTTAAATCTTCTGCAGGTCCATTTTGAACAAGCGCCCATAGATCGTAACCTAGTGCGTCAGATGCTTCTGCAAATGTTTGTTTTACTACGTCATATTGTTCGCCAAGTTCTGCAAGCATACCTACAGCTTGAGAACCTTGACCTGGAAATACGATAGCAAACTTGCTCATGTTGTTTTCCTTTAAGCAAAGTAAAAAGAAATAAGATGCACCAAGTGCACCTTAAATTTTGAATTCTCGTGAAACTTAGAACTTCACCAGAGCAGAGCCCCAAGTGAAACCGCCACCAAACGCCTCTAGCAATAAAGTCTGCCCGCGTTTAATGCGACCATCGCGCACAGCTTCATCCAGCGCAGATGGTACTGTCGCCGCAGAAGTATTCCCGTGTCGGTCTAGTGTCACTACGACTTGGTCCAAAGACATTGAAAGCTTTTTCGCTGTTGCCGAAATAATTCGATAGTTCGCTTGATGCGGTACTAGCCAGTCTAGTTCAGACTTATGCATGTTGTTGGCTTCAAGCGTATCTTTTACTAGTTTCGATAACTGAGTGACAGCGACTTTGAATACTTCGTTACCTGCCATATGAAGCCATTTGTCGGCATCTTGACCACGCTCAGGTACAGGTAGGCTTAGTAGCTCACCGAATTGACCATCTGAGTATATGTGGGTAGAAATAATACCAGGCTCTTGGCTAGCGCCTACGACAACGGCTCCAGCACCATCACCAAATAGGATAATGGTTGAACGGTCTGTCGGATCACACGTTTTAGACAAAGCATCTGAACCAATAACAAGTACGTTTTTACACATACCCGATTTAATATGTTGGTCTGCAACGGATAATGCGTACACAAAACCAGAACAAGCAGCGGCTAAGTCAAAAGCTGGACAACCTTTAATGCCAAGCTTTGCCTGCACCTGACACGCAGATGAAGGGAAAGTATGGCTACTGCTCGTTGTGGCTACGATAATCAGGTCGATATCGTTTTTATCAATACCCGCCATATCGATAGCGTTTTCAGCTGCGTAGAATGCCATGTCCGCTACAGTCTCATTTTCTGCAGCAATTCGACGCTCTTTAATACCCGTGCGAGCAACGATCCACTCATCACTTGTATCTACCATTTTCTCTAGATCTGCGTTTGTACGCACCTGAGATGGCAGGTAGCTGCCAGTACCTAAAATTTTGCTATACATGAAGACTAATAATGCCTCTCGAGTAAAACCGCTTCCAAACGATCGCTAATACGGCTTGGTACTTGTCGTTTGACCTCGTGTACTGCCTCGCCAAGTGCATTGACAATCGCAGATACATCCGCACTTCCATGGCTTTTTATGACAATGCCGCGCAATCCTAGCAAACTTGCGCCGTTATACTGGTCGGGGTTCAGTGTTTTTAGTTCATTAAATAGCCGAGAAAACAACTTTCTAGCAATCCAACCCTTTATCGTTGACGCCATCATACTGGTTTTAATTTTTTCGATAAAAAGTTGAGCTGTTCCCTCACTGGCTTTTAAGCATACGTTGCCGACAAACCCATCACATACAATGACGTCTGCAACATCATGCAAAATTTGATTACCTTCAATATAACCAACAAAGTTAATCGCGTCGGTCTGAGAAAGCATTTCTGCGCAACGTTTGACTAAATCGTTACCTTTAATCTCTTCTGCGCCAATATTGAGTACAGCAACGCGAGGAGGACAACCTAAGTGTTCTTCTGCTAATGCACTGCCCATTACAGCAAATTGGAACAAACTATCAGCATCGCACGATACATTCGCACCTAGATCTAGCATCCAAGTACGCTTTCCAGTAATCGTCGGTAAAGCTGAAACTAAAGCAGGACGTTCAATACCAGGAAGTAACTTAAGAATGAAACGCGATAGTGCCATTAATGCACCGGTGTTGCCACCACTAACACAAGCATCCGCCTTCTGCTCAGAAACCAAATCGATAGCCATACGCATGGAACTATTTTGGCTATTACGTAGTGCCAATGAAGGTTTTTCTGAGTTCGAGATAACTTTCTCACTATGAAGAATAGTCAAGCGGGAACAGGTCGAGGTACCGAGTTGAAATAATTGAGACGTGATCAGAGATTGATCACCTATAAGAATCACTTTTAGCTCTGGGAAATGAGACAGTGCCTGCACGGCGGCAGGCACTGTTACGCGTGGACCGAAATCCCCGCCCATTGCATCAAGTGCAACGGTAATACTTTGCAAAGGTTCAACCTTACTTGTTGATAACCTTTTGACCACGGTAGTAACCTTCAGCAGTTACGTTGTGGCGTAGGTGAGTTTCACCAGAAGTCGCGTCTACAGATAGAGCAGCTGTAGTTAGCGCATCGTGTGAACGACGCATACCGCGCTTAGAACGAGTTTTACGGTTTTTCTGTACGGCCATTGACCCTACTCCTATACTATTGGGTTAAAAACCTGAAGAAGAATCGGTTACCACACCTATTACTTTTTCAGACTTTTCAAAACGTCGAATGGATTCGGTTTTTCTTCCTCAATTTCTTCAGGAATCTCACCAAAAACCATGTTATTTGAATCAACGCTACAATCCGCTTCATCGTGCATCGCAATTTGAGGTAATGCTAAGATGAACTCGTCTTCAACCAGTTGTATAAGGTCTAATTCACCATATTCATTTAGATCTACCAAATCATAAATTTCTGGTGCTTCCTGTTCTGTTTTCTCACCGTAGTAAGGAGTAGAAAGGAATTCAACTTCGCACTCATGTGCGAATACCTCATTACAACGCTGACACTCTAAATCGACTTCGATGTTAGCTTTACCAGAGATAACAACGAGTCGCTGTTCATCCATCCCAAATGACAATGAGACTTCTGCGTCGCGTTTTACGCCTTCAGTTGTTTCCGCTAAGCGCTTGAAAAGACTAGCTTGGATGATGCCATCGTAATCTAATCGTTTCTGTGCAGCTTTAGCTGGGTCAACCGTTCGCGGTATTTTTACCTTTTGCATAGGGCGCGAATATTATCTTCCAAATCAAAATTAGTCAAAGAAAAAGGCAAAAAAGTTGTACTTTTTTACGCTTAACATACAGAGCATTAGCCAGAATCATTTTTGATCGATTATCCTATCGGAAATGCTCCCACGAATTGTAATTCAAAATGAAAAATTACCAACTGGTTTTAGCCTCAACCTCCCCTTTTCGTAAACAACTGCTTGAAAAGCTTTCACTACCGTTCATTTGTTTATCACCTGATTGCGATGAAACACCGTTTGACCAGGAAACGCCTCTTGAACTGGTGCAAAGATTGGCCCAAGAGAAAGCAACATCTTGCCAGACGGATAAAGCAAGTTTAGTTATCGGCAGTGACCAGGTTTGTGTCATTAATGGTGAAATCGTTGGCAAACCTTTAAATAGAGACAACGCAATAAATCAACTTTTGTCTCAAAGTGGAAAAGTCATCACTTTCTATACTGGTCTTGCGGTACATAACACCGTCACAAACCATACAGAAGTCGGCTTTGATTCTTTCGAAGTACACTTTAGAGATTTGACGCTTGAACAAATCGAGCGCTACGTCGACAGGGAAGAACCTTTTTACTGCGCAGGCAGCTTTAAAAGCGAAGGAATGGGAATTTGTTTGTTTAATAAATTAGTGGGGAAAGATCCGAATACACTTGTCGGGCTACCACTGATTGATTTGATTGATATGTTGCGTGTTCAGGGACTCGATGTCCTTTAATCCAAAGACTATAAAAGGGAGCCACAGGCTCCCTTTTATAGTCCACGAGGAAAGCATGGTTACGCGTTTCTTAAACCCGCCAACACTTTTTCTAGCTTCGGTTCCATCGGTGCGTTGATTTCCATCCACTCATCATTTGATGGGTGTTGGAACTTGATGTTTGCCGCGTGCAGGAACAAACGATCTAAACCAACTTGACCTGTGTAAGCATCAAAGCGACGGTCACCGTAGCGATCATCCCAAGCGATTGGGTGGCCCGTGTATTGTGTATGAACTCGGATTTGGTGAGTTCGACCAGTAATCGGACTCGCTTGAATCAATGTTGCTTGTTCAAACTTTTCCAAAATCTTAAAACGCGTTTCAGACGGCTTACCGTTAGGGTTAACACGAACAATACTGTTCACTTCGTTTTTAAGCAGTGGCGCGTTCACAACCTTACAACTGCTTTTCCATTGTCCCATGACAAGAGCTAAGTAAAACTTCTTCACTGTCTTTTCACGAAACTGGGCTTGCAAGTGACGAAGTGCAGAACGCTTCTTAGCAACCAGCAAGATACCTGAAGTATCACGGTCAATACGATGCACAAGTTCAAGAAAGCGAGCTTGAGGACGAAGAGCTCTAAGCGCTTCGATCGCGCCAAACTTTAAGCCACTGCCACCATGCACAGCGGTGCCAGATGGTTTGTTTAGAATTAACATATGATCATCTTCGAAGATGATCATATCTTCTAACTCTGCGACTTTGTTTAGTTTCGTACTTGGCGCGACATCGTCATCTTTTTTCTCGACTGTCACCGGTGGAATACGAACGAGATCGCCTGCTTTTAACTTGTACTCTGCTTTTATACGCTTTTTATTTACACGTACTTCGCCCTTACGCACGATTCGGTAAATCATGCTTTTAGGGATGTCTTTTAATTGGTTGCGCAAAAAATTATCAATGCGCTGACCCGCCATATCTTCGTCAATGTCGACGAACTGGACTTTTGTTCTTATTTCGCTCATGGGCCGTATTGTAAACTCAATTTCGCGCGACTTCACATTATTCTTGTCGTAAAAGAAACACTTGATAGTACAAACTGGTCTAAATTTCGCCAAGCTTTTGTTTAAATTATTAAAACTCTCAATCGAGTTCTCAATTTGTTTTCTGTCTTGATCAGTTTACACATCTCAATTGCTTATGAAACAGCCAGTTATAAATTAGAAATTTTGAGTTTAGCGGCAAATTTTCTATCGTTTGCGTGAAAGCAGATTGCTGATAGCCACGCGCACTGCTATAGTTCACAGCTGCTAAGGAAGGTTTGGTTACATTTTATTCATTACCAATCATTTATCCTCAAGCAATGTGAGTAGATCGTTGAAGGTCGAGTGCAGCATTGGCGTGAGACACATCGAATTCAACACTCTTGCCACCCTACTCCTCGCATATTCACGTTGAGTACCTACCGCCCAAATAGCGGGTCACAAGTCTACGTTTCCAACAGAAACCGCAAGAGGCTTGTGATGACTGAAGTGCCCGAGAGCATCCCCTTCCAGCCGGGAGGCTGCAAAATACAAGCCATGGGATCAGGCACCGTGAAAGAGCGAAAAAACAGTGGCAAGTCGACAAGAAAGATATAAAAGAAAAGACAACGAGAATTTTCAATGAAAAGAATGTTAATTAACGCAACTCAAAAAGAAGAGTTGCGTGTCGCTCTGGTTGATGGCCAGCGACTTTTCGATCTTGATATCGAGAGTCCAGGTCATGAATCTAAAAAAGCGAATATCTACAAAGGACGTATCACACGTATCGAACCAAGCTTAGAAGCCGCATTTGTTGATTACGGCGCCGAGCGTCACGGTTTCCTCCCTCTCAAAGAAATTGCCCGCGAATATTTCCCTGAAGGTTACACCTACCAAGGTCGTCCAAGCATTAAAGAAGTGCTAACGGAAGGCCAAGAAGTTATCGTTCAAGTGGAAAAAGAAGAACGTGGAAGCAAGGGCGCAGCTCTTACTACTTTCATTTCTCTTGCTGGTAGTTACCTTGTTCTGATGCCTAACAACCCTCGTGCTGGCGGTATTTCTCGTCGAATCGAAGGTGACGAGCGTACTCAACTAAAAGCCGCATTAAGTACTTTGGAACTGCCTCAGGGCATGGGCCTAATCGTACGTACTGCTGGCGTTGGCAAGAGTGCTGAAGAACTTGAGTGGGATTTGAATGTACTACTTAACCACTGGGGTGCAATCAAAGGTGCAGCGGACTCGAACCCTGCTCCATTCTTAATCCACCAAGAAAGTAACGTTATCGTTCGTGCAATCCGTGACTATTTGCGTCGTGATATTGGCGAAATCTTAATTGACAGCAACACCATCTACGAACGTGCAAAAGAGCACATTCAATTGGTGCGCCCTGATTTCCTTAACCGCGTTAAGAAATATGAAGGCGAAGTTCCACTATTCAGCCACTACCAAATCGAAAGCCAAATTGAATCAGCTTTCCAACGTGAAGTGCGTCTGCCATCTGGTGGTTCTATTGTTATTGACCCAACCGAAGCACTAACGTCTATCGATATCAACTCTGCTCGTGCAACCAAGGGCGGCGATATTGAAGAAACAGCCCTAAACACGAACCTAGAAGCAGCCGACGAAATTGCTCGCCAGTTACGTCTACGTGACTTGGGTGGCTTAGTGGTTATCGACTTTATCGATATGACACCTGTTCGCCACCAACGAGAAGTAGAAAACCGTCTACGTGAAGCCGTTCGTCTTGATCGCGCTCGTGTACAAATCGGTCGTATTTCTCGCTTTGGTTTGTTGGAGATGTCACGTCAACGTTTAAGCCCTTCTCTAGCAGAAGCAAGCCACCACATCTGTCCTCGCTGTAGCGGTACTGGAGTCGTTCGCGACAACGAATCTCTAGCACTTTCTGTACTTCGTTTAATCGAAGAGGAAGCACTGAAAGACAATACAGCGCAAGTTCTCGCAGTTGTACCTGTGCCAATCGCTTCTTACTTGTTGAACGAAAAACGTCGTTCAGTTAACCATATCGAACGCATTCAAGAAGTGAAGATTACGGTTGTTCCAAACTCTGACATGGAAACGCCGCACTTCGAAGTTATCCGTGTTCGTGAAGGTGAAGAGTTCGATCTGATTTCTTACCTACTTCCTAAAAAACTGGAAGCAATGAAAGAAGCGGAAGGTAAAGAGCCAGCGGAAGTTGACGTAAAACCTAAACGAATCGAAGAGCCTGTTCTTAAAGGCTTTGCGGCTCCTTCTCAAACGGCACCTGCACCAGCAGCTAAACCAGCCCCTGAGGCGAAGAAGAAAGAACAGAAAGTTGAACAAGAAGAAAAACCTGGACTGTTCAGCCGTTTGTTTAAAGCACTTGGTAGTTTCCTATTCGGCGGTTCTGAAGAAGTAAAAGAAGAACCGAAACCTCAGGAAGAGAAAAAGCCAAATCGCGATAATCGACGTAACAAACGTGATCGCAATGATCGTCGTCGCAATAACAACCAACGCGATAATCGTGAGAACCGCGACAATCGTGAGAACCGTGATAACAGACGTCGTCGTAAGCCTCGTGATGAGCAAGCGAATGAGCAAAACGAAGCTCAACAACAAACCAATAAACAGCAAAACCGCAGCCAAAAGCGTAAGCCTAAAGCTCAACAAGCAGACAAAGCCCAAGAGCAAAAAGCAAATGCAAAAGTAGCGGAAAAAGGCCTGCAGCTAGCAGCGGAAGCTCGAACTGAAACAAAACCAGAAGAGAGCAAACCAAAGCAACAAAACGCGAAAGCAGAAAAAGTGAAGGAGCGTCGCCAACGTCGCAAACTGAACAAGTCTGTACGCGTTAAAGACCAAGAAGCGGTTGAGAAGAAAGCAGAAGAAACGGCGGTTAAGACTCAAGAAACGGTTGAAACCAAAGTTGAGAAGCCAACAGAAGCAGCGGTAGAAGCACAACAAGACAACAAGCAAGCAGAGTCTAAGCAACGTCGTAACCGTCGTTCGCCACGTCACCTGCGTGCAAGCGGCCAGCGCCGTCGCCGTGGTCGCGATCGCCGTCCTAACCCGTTCCGCCTGCGTAAAGGTGGTGTAGCTTCTCCTGAGATGGCTATGGGTAAAGTAATGCCACGCTACATTCCGAAACCTGCACCTAAGAAAGAAGAGCAAGTTAAGGAAGAAGCAGTAGCAGCAGTACCTACAATGCAAGGTGGCTTTGCTTGTCCAGAGATGGCTATGGGTAAAGTGATTATTCGCCGCGAGCAACCTGTTGTAACAGAAGCGCCAGTTGTTGAATCAAAGGTTCAAGAAACAGTTGAAGCGAAAGTGGAAGCTCCAGTAGTAGAAGCACCTGTTGTGGAAGCAGTAATCGCAGAAAAAGCTGAATCGGCAGTAGTAGAAACAGCTTCGGTAGAGCCTATCGTTGAAACTCCTGCAACTGAACATGCTGAACCGGTTGATGCCATTGTAGAAACGGCACCAGCTGAAGAGCCTGTCGTTGAAGCGGCAAAAGAGGTTGCAGCCGAAGCGCCAGTAGCTAAACCAGAGCCTAAAGTCGAAGCCATTAAAGTTGCGGCTAAGCTAAACGCTAGCGCACCGATGACGAAAGCACCTGGCCCTCAAGAGCTACGCGAAATCACTGTTGCAGCAGCACCGTTCAAAACCGAACGTTACCAAGCTAAAGGTGCGGGTAGCCAAGTGGCTAAAAACCGCGCATCGGCAGAGATGACAAAGCCTAACTTTAACTAGGCTAAATCATTACGTTCAACTGCTTAACGGCATAAATAAATTAAAGGCTACCATCTGGTAGCCTTTTTTATCTTCATATTTGCCCAATAAATTGTTCATATAAATACCAATTCGTGATCACATTTGTACGCCATTATTCGTATCATTCTTGAACTTAATCACACTTTTCGGTAGCATGCGCCGACTCAAGTTTTCGACACCATTCTGATGCAGCTCTTTTAATACTACGGTTTACACTGCAATGTTTGATTAGAAATCAACCACTCAGTGGCTTGTGCAAATACGAATATGTGTCGGGTTTAACTCATTGCAAAGAGAACTTAAAAACAAACATGTTCGAATTTCCCCAATTTTCTAAGCACTCCGTAAAAAATGATGTGCTATCAGGCTTAACCGTTGCGCTAGCATTGGTTCCTGAAGCTGTCGCATTTGCGTTCGTCGCAGGCGTAGATCCGATGGTCGGTCTTTACGCTGCATTCATCGTTGGTCTTATTACTTCCATTTTCGGTGGTCGTCCCGGCATGATCTCTGGTGCAACAGGTGCCATGGCAGTCGTAATGGTTTCGCTTGTCGCGACTCACGGAGTCCAATACCTATTCGCAGCCATCATGCTCGCTGGTATACTTCAAATTGCCGCTGGTATGTTTAAATTGGGTAAGTTCATCCGTATCGTGCCTCACCCTGTGATGATTGGTTTTGTGAACGGTCTGGCTATTGTTATCTTCCTAGCTCAGTTGGGTCAGTTTAAAGCGCCAGATATCAACGGCATGCTTACTTGGCTACCACAAGACCAAATGCTGCTAATGCTTGGTTTGGTTGCGCTAACTATGGCAATCATTCACTTTCTACCAAAAATCACAACGGCTGTACCCTCTTCACTTGTTGCAATCGTAACGGTGACTGCTTTAGTGGTTGGTTTGGATCTGGAAACTCGCACTGTTGTTGACTTCTTGCGTACAATGTCTGGTGATGAAGCGGCAACACTCGCAGGTTCACTGCCGACCTTCTCTATTCCGGCGGTGCCATTTACGCTAGAAACTCTACAAATCATTCTTCCATACGCGATCATTCTAGCGGCCATTGGTCTAATTGAATCTCTGCTAACGCTGACAGTTTTAGATGAGATGACGAACACTCGTGGTCAATCTAACCGCGAATGTATCGGTCAAGGTATGGCAAACATGACTTGTTCTGTGTTTGGTGCTATGGGTGGTTGTGCAATGATTGGTCAGTCGATGATCAACGTAAACTCAGGTGGTCGCGGTCGTCTATCTGGTATCGTTGCTGCTATCGCTCTATTGATGTTTATCTTATTCGCTTCTTCGTTAATTGAAATGATCCCACTCGCTGCTCTGGTTGGTGTGATGTTCATGGTTGTAATTGGTACATTCGAATGGGCAACATTTAAACTAGCGCGTCGCGTACCGAAGCAAGACTTCTTCGTTATTGTTCTTGTGACCGTTGTTACTGTTCTTACTGACCTTGCTGTTGCCGTAGCGGTTGGTGTTATCGTTTCTGCATTAATGTTTGCATGGCAGCACGCTAAGCACATCTATGCTGACACGTGCTTAAACGAGGAAGGTTCAAAAGAGTACAAGATTCACGGTCCTATTTTCTTTGGTTCTGCCGCTAACTTCTTGGAGTTGTTTAACGCGCCTGAAGATCCAAAAGATGTGATTGTCGATTTTGCAGACTCTCGCGTGACGGATCACTCCGCAATTGAAGCGATTGAAACGCTAGCAGAGCGTTACAACTCTCAAGGTAAAACACTACACCTTCGCCACCTAAGTCCAGATTGCCGCAAGCTTTTAGATAAAGCGGGCAGCTTGGTTGAAATAAATGTGAAGGAAGACCCAAGCTACAAAGTGGCAACCGACATTTTAGCGGGTTAATACAAATAAAAAGGGATGGGCTCAGCTCATCCCTTTTCCTATTGTCTTCAAGCCCGGCGATTATAGCTTCTTCAAAATCTCCTCTGATGCCTCTTCGATTAAATCAAGCACCAGTTCAAAGCCATCTTTTCCACCATAATATGGATCAGGGACTTCATCGTAATCTGACCCAGAATGACTTAAAAATAACGATACTTTGTGTCGATACTTCAACGGACAAATATCCAATAAATCGGCTAAATTTGCTTTATCTGCGGCTAATATCAGGTCAAACTTTTCAAAGTCATCAATGGTAACTTGACGCGCACGCATTCCTTTAAAAGAGTAACCTCGCTGCTTTCCTGCGGCCATTGCCCTTGAATCCGGTGGGTTTCCTGCGTGGTAGCCAATCGTACCTGCCGAATCAACCTCCACGGCAATACCCAACTCTTGAGCTTTCGCTCTTAACACTGCTTCTCCGGTTGGTGACCGACAAATGTTTCCCATACAAACAACAAGTATTTTCTTCATTTTATTCCCTGAATTATCGGTGGTTTTTCTTCACGATATGTTGGTCTATCATAGCGAGATAAATCAATGAACCCAAATTAGCTTGGGCACAGCACGAAAAGGAATTGAGGAAGTATTATGTCTATCGAAGAAAATAAAGAAGCACGCCATAAGGCTCGCCAACAAAAAGTCAAAGAACAGGTAGACGCAAAAATTGCTGCTGCTCAAGAGGAAAAAGGTCTGCTACTGATCATTACCGGAAATGGTAAAGGTAAATCGACATCAGGGTTCGGTACGATAGCACGCGCAGTAGGTCATGGTTTGAATTGTGCTGTCGCGCAGTTTATTAAAGGTACTTGGGATAATGGTGAGCGCAACCTACTTGAGAAACTCGGCGTTGAATTCCAAGTAATGGCGACCGGCTTTACATGGGAAACTCAAAACAAAGCCGCTGATACCGAAGCAGCGCAAGGCGTATGGCAAGAATGTAAGCGCATGCTCAAAGATGAATCTATCGATGTGGTTCTTTTTGACGAGCTGACGTACATGGTGAGCTACGGCTACATTGATTTAGACGAGGTCGTTGAAGCGCTGAACAACCGCCCTAAAATGCAGTCGGTTGTCATTACTGGTCGTGGCGCTCATCGCACTCTGATTGAAATGGCTGATACCGTTTCTGAAGTGAAGAATGTAAAGCATGCATTTGAGTCAGGCGTCAAAGCGCTGAAAGGTGTCGACTGGTAAAGCTCACCAGCAGAATTAAAAAAGGGTTGGCTAATGCCAACCCTTTTTGCTTTGGCTCGAATCTAATTGAATAGATTCTTTATCAAACCATCGACTGCTTCTTTGGTTTTTTCGTCTTTGATCTTGTCCGTTAGCTTCTCTACGCCACGATCGATTTCTTTCTGAGCTTTCTGCTTCAGAACATCATCAAATACGAGCTTGAATTTAGGATCCGCCCACTTACCAGACACATTGATTGGAATCGTGATATCTTTCAGCTCATCTATATCTTTGCCGCCTTGGCCTTCTAGGCTACCTACGACTGATGTGCTGATAGTAAAGTTAACAGTTTCATTGATGTAGTTTGCGGTGCCTTTACCACGAACACGGAGCAATGGAGACTGAGCTTGCATATTATCCGTTGATACGACACCTTTATTGAGCTTCAATGTCGCCGTCATCGCACTAAAATCTGTTTTCTTAACTTCATTGGTGCCTTCGACTTTTTGCCCTTTAAATTTCGCGTAGTTTTCACGAATCAATTGAGCAACGTTGATGCCATTTACCGCACCGTCAGCAAAATTGATAACAACCGTACCAGAAAGATTCTTCTTGATACCGGTAGGCGTTAGACTCTTACCGGTAACATTCACATCAATGTTACCCGTCCCTTCAAGCTTGTCGTTATCAGCGACATCAATAAGTAACGGTTGAACTTTCACGCCTTTGATTGACTTTTTCACACTGTAAGTCGCTGGTGACTTGCGTGCATCTAACTTCGCTGTCGCTGAGATTGTGCCTTGGTACAGCTTCGAACTAAATGAAGTAAGCTCAAATACGCCACGATTTACAGTGAAGCTCGTTTTTACCGCTTCCATCTTCGCATTTGCCGCTTTGAATTTGTCGATGGTAATGTCACCCTTTACATCTAACGTTTTCAACGCAGACAAATCAGGCTCAACCTCAGACCCAGCTGGAGCACTCTCGCCACCAGAAGCAGGCTTATTACCTTCGGAATCTTGCTGATCTAATCCTAAGAATTCATCAAGATCGATATTTGGGCTGTGGAGAGCAAATCGTACTTTAGGAATATCGCCAAGTGTCACATCTGCCTTACCATCTAAGGCGATAGCATTCGCTGTTAACTTCTCTAGGACAAAACTCAGGTGGTTTTTCGTTAGGTCGAAAGACAGATCAGA
Source organism: Vibrio sp. ArtGut-C1 (assembly GCF_002105475.1). NCBI lineage: Bacteria > Pseudomonadati > Pseudomonadota > Gammaproteobacteria > Vibrionales > Vibrionaceae > Vibrio > Vibrio sp. ArtGut-C1. Next base: position 177,113 of record NZ_NCTH01000010.1, read on the forward strand.
CACCATGTCGACTTTCATCGGTGACTGAGGTAAAGCATCCCCCTCAAAAGTCGATTTAAGAGTTAACTTATCCAACTGCACTTTGCTGATAGCCTTGTCCACGCTAAGTTGACCAGCACCCTGCATATCTAACTTCATACCACCAGCGTCGCCTTTCATGGCATAAGTCAGGTTATTTACTTTATCGAATTCAAACGTATCTAAACCGATCGTTGCCGATTCAATCTTATTGGCAGGGTCAGAGTATGTCGCATCAAAGTTGATGTTCTTTAGCGCGTAGTTTGCCAAACCTTTTTCTAGCTTAAAGTCGGCCTGACCTTTCGCTGTGAACTTTTGGTCATTCATTTCGCCCTTCACGCCAAAATCAGCCGTTGTCCAGTTGTCAAAAGCGAATTCGGAAAGGTTTAATGAGATATCATAAAGTTTGGTGTAACTACCGGCTTGCTTATCCTGCATTTCTAATGAGCCATTAGAAACCGTAACACCAGCAAGATTAATGCTCCAATCAGAGCCAGCAGGCTGCGTTTCACCATTTTGCGTAGGCGCAGTATCGCTCGCTTGCTCTGCTTGTTGTGTTTGGGCTTTCGTCAATGCATCAATATTCTTGCTGCCATCTTTCTTGGTTTCGATATAGAACTCAGCCCCATCAAGCGTGACGTTTCCAATTTCAAGCTGTTGACTAAAAAGTGGCATGACAGAGATATCTACACCAACGGTATCAACTTTGAATAAATTGGGTTTACTAAAGCCTTGTGGGTTTCGCAATTCTGTATGTCCCAACTCAAAGCCGATCGATGGGAAAAATTGCCAACTGATATCTCCTTCAATCACTAGTTCTAAACCGGTTTGCTTTTGCGCTTGCTCAACAATAAGGGGCTTAAACTGGTTAGGATTGACGAAGATGGTTAACGCTAAAATTGCGACCAAAATGACCACAATCGGTATTGCTAGAATTAAGAGCAGTTTCTTCATTTGTTTTTCCTTGCTCGAGTGTTTTTACAATTATAAGCGCAGACTCCATTTACCGCTGACAGTTCCACAAAAGCGTGAAAAATGTCTGGTTTTAACCTGCAACTGACTAATTTAAAAACAAAAAAAGAAGTGGCACTTAAGGTGCCACTTCTTCTCTTAAAAATAAAGCGATATAGCCGTCTAAAGGCTTAAGCTTTCAAAAGTCTTGCAATGTGAGCTTTTAATACATCGATTGCGATACGGTTTTTACCACCGCGAGGAACAATAATGTCCGCATATTGCTTAGAAGGTTCGATAAACTGCATGAACATCGGACGTACTGTTTGTTGATACTGCTTGAGAACAGATTCCATAGTTCGGCCTCGTTCTTCCACGTCACGCTTAACACGACGAAGCAAGCAAATATCTAACGGTGTATCCATAAATACTGTCGCGTGCATCAAATCACGAAGACGAGGGTCAGTAAGAAGAAGGATACCTTCTAGAATGATCACCTTTTTAGGCGTCATTGTGGTCGTGTTACTTGTTCTTGTGTGTTCAGTGTAGCTGTACTCAGGTACTTCTACTGCTTCACCACGTACCAATTTTTCAAGGTGCTCACACAGTAGGTCGTGGTCCAACGCACTCGGGTGATCGTAGTTCGTCTTTACTCGCTCTTCCATGCTTAGGTGGCTTTGGTCGTTGTAGTAGCAATCTTCCGTGATGACACCGATTTGATGATCGCCTACTTTCGCGCGAAGCTCATTATAAATAGTGCTCGCGATCAGACTTTTTCCAGAAGCAGAAGCGCCAGCAATACCTACGATGACGCATTGATTATTATCAGACATTAGTTTGCACCCGATGATGATTTCTAGTCACATAAAAAGATAAACTGCCTGATTATAGGGAGTTCACCCCATAGTTACTAGCTGGAATTAGGGTTTAGTCATAAGTTTCTGCCTGCTCAGAGGATTAACCTCCGAGCAAACGTTAAAATGGGCAATTATCGACCAACAGGCATAGTAAACTTAGTTCACCATTGTAAAGCTAATCGCATCTGGTTTTGCCTTGCCTTGCCAAAACATCGTGCTACATACGCGATCGGCAAGCTGCTTGTAATACCCTGCATGCTCACTTTCTGGGCGCCTTGCTACTGTTGGCACGCCAGCGTCAATATCTTCTCGCATAGAGATATGAAGCGGAATTTGTCCTAGCAGTGCTAAGCCAAACTCTTGCGACATTTTTTCTGCACCACCCATGCCAAAAATATGCTCTTTCGCGCCACATTGACTACAAATGTGATAACTCATGTTTTCCACAACACCGATAACCGGGACATGGACTTTGTTAAACATTGCCGCTCCCTTTCTTGCATCGGCAAGCGCCAAGTCTTGCGGTGTCGTGACTAACACACTACCTGTCACCGGAATCTGTTGTGACAACGTCAACTGTATATCACCCGTACCTGGCGGCATATCAATCACCAAATAATCTAAATCGGGCCAGTCTGTTTCCGTTAATAACTGCGACAACGCTTTTGAAGCCATTGGACCGCGCCATATTGCCGCTTCTGATTTGTCCACTAAATAGCCGATAGAGTGAGTATAGATGCCGTGAGCAAAAATGGGCTCCATCCACTTGCCATCACGAACTTCTGGTTTTGCATCTTCTTGCCCCAACATCATAGGTACAGACGGGCCATAAATATCCGCATCCAACAATCCCACTTTCGCCCCAGATTGAGCAATCGCCAACGCTAAGTTAACCGCAGTCGTTGATTTACCGACCCCACCTTTCGCAGAACTAACGGCAATGATGTTCTTAACACCTTTAACCGGATTGGCCACTTGAGTTTCTAATGCTTTAACTCCAAGGCGAATATTGAATGGGAATTCAGCCACTTTATCTGCGGTTTGTTGCTGTTTAATCCAGTCATGCAATATGGTTTGAAGCTCATTACTTGCGAATGGCAACGTTATCTCAACAGAACCTTGTGCCGTAATCGAAATTGCGCCATGAATATCTGCCCAATTTTCCACCAACTGTGGATGCTGGAATTGGTTAAACCAGTGACAAAAATCTTGTTTTGAAGTGAACTGATGCATAAGCCCTCCTTTTAGATGTCATGCTAACACCGTCCTGCCTCAACCAGAACCCCAAAAAAACTAAGGCATTCCGCAGTTTGACACCTTGGAGTTAGTGAGTTCATGGGGTAGTATTATCCATCAAAATTTATTTATACCTATCAAGAAAAGCGAATATTAAGTATGGCAAACGATCCAAGAAACTTTCCGTCAAGGAAAATGCTGGTAACTTGTGCCCTTCCGTACGCTAACGGTTCGATCCACCTTGGTCATATGCTTGAGCATATCCAAGCGGACATTTGGGTTCGTTACCAACGCCTACGCGGCAACACTGTAAACTTCATCTGTGCTGACGATGCTCACGGCACGCCAATCATGCTTAAAGCGCAACAGATGGGTATTACTCCTGAAGAAATGATTGCCGCAGTTAGCGAAGAGCACCAGAAAGACTTTGCTGGCTTTGATATCAGCTTTGATAACTACCACAGCACACACTCAGATGAGAACCGTGAGCTAGCGTCACACATTTATCTTGAGCTGAAGAAAAACGGCTTTATCTCTAGCCGCACTATCTCTCAGCTGTTCGACCCAGAAAAAGAGATGTTCCTACCGGACCGTTTCGTAAAAGGTACGTGTCCAAAATGTAAGTCAGAAGACCAGTACGGTGACAACTGTGACAACTGTGGCGAGACTTACAGCCCAACAGAACTGATCAATCCTAAATCTGCGGTTTCTGGTGCGACGCCAGTAATGAAAGATTCTGAGCACTTCTTCTTCGACCTGCCTCAGTTTGAAAGCATGCTAAAAGAGTGGACTCGCTCTGGCTCGCTACAAGCTGAAACAGCGAACAAAATGCAAGAATGGTTCGAATCTGGTTTACAGCAATGGGATATCTCACGTGACGCGCCATACTTTGGCTTCGAAATCCCAGGAGAGAAGAACAAATTCTTCTACGTATGGCTAGACGCACCTATCGGCTACATGGGCTCTTTCAAAAACCTATGTGACAAGCGCGACGACCTAGATTTCGACGAGTACTGGAAGAAAGACAGCTCAGCAGAACTGTACCACTTCATCGGTAAAGACATCGTTTACTTCCACAGCCTATTCTGGCCAGCAATGCTAGAAGGTTCTGGTTTCCGCAAACCTAACAACGTATTCGTCCACGGTTACGTAACGGTGAACGGCGCGAAGATGTCGAAGTCTAAAGGTACCTTCGTTAAAGCGAGCACTTACCTAGAGCACCTAGACCCGGAATGCCTACGTTACTACTACGCGGCGAAGCTAAACAGCCGTATCGACGATCTAGATCTTAACCTTGAAGACTTCACTCAGCGCGTAAACGCTGATGTTGTTAACAAGATCGTTAACCTCGCATCGCGTAATGCAGGCTTCATCGCGAAACGTTTTGAAGGCAAACTGTCTGACAACTTTGCAGAGCCTGAGCTTTACAACGAATTTGTTGCTGCTGCTGACCGTATCGCTGAGCTTTACGAAACGCGTGAGTTTGGTCGTGCAATCCGTGAAATCACGGCATTGGCAGACAAAGCTAACCAATACGTTGATGAAAAAGCACCGTGGGTTGTAGCAAAAGAAGAAGGCAAAGATCAGGAACTACAAGACATCTGTTCTGTTGGTATAAACCTGTTCCGTGTACTGATGACTTACCTGAAACCAGTAATGCCTGCGCTAGCTGCACGTACTGAAGCATTCCTAAACCAAGAGCTGACTTGGGAAAACATCGCTGCGCCACTAACAGGCCACGAGATCACTAAGTTCAAAGCACTGTTCAACCGTATCGATCCGAAGAATGTTGAAGCGATGATCGAAGCATCTAAAGAAGATGCGGCGGCAGAAATGGCGGCGAAAGAGAAAGCAGAAGCGGAAAAGAACAAGGCTAGCCAAACTGAGCTAGACAAAGAGCCAATCGCTGAAGAGATTGAGTTCGACGCTTTTGCAGCAGTAGATATGCGTATCGCTCGTATCATCTCTTGTGAAGAAGTGCCAAAAGCAAACAAACTGCTTAAGTTCCAACTGGACATCGGTGGTGAAACTCGTCAAGTGTTCTCTGGCATCAAGTCAGCGTACAAACCTGAAGAGCTAGAAGGCAAACTAACGGTAATGGTTGCAAACCTAAAACCTCGTAAGATGAAGTTTGGTATGTCAGAAGGCATGATCCTAGCCGCTGGCCCTGGTGGTAGCGACCTATGGATTCTTGAACCGCACGAAGGCGCTCAGCCTGGCATGCGCGTTATGTAAGTCGCATTCCAAATATAACACTATAAAATCCCTGCCAATTTGGCAGGGATTTTTTGATCATATTCACAACTTTGGTGAATCCATGCACCAATAACGACCGTCCCAAAAGAACATTTAATATAACTAATTGTTTTAATTTAATTTTTGTTTGGCATCAAAACTGCAAACCTTCCTTGTTAGGTCCAAACACTAACAAGGAGTGGGTTATGTTTGTTTTGATTTCCACACTATTGTCCATCGCTATTTTAGCCGGAATATATCACTTATCTTCTAAACGAGAGCAGCAACACGCGCGTAAATATCAGCTGTTAACATTATTGCGAGATGTTGTTCATCTGCTGAGACGCCATCGAGCCGCGACGCACTACTCACTTCAATTTCAACAAAATAACGAACAAGAATTAGAAGTCCTTCATAACGATCTCACCAACAAACTGCATCTTTTGGTCGAAACCTCACGCTTTGAAAATAAACCCATGTATCGCGTGCTGCAGATCAAAGTAGGAAAACTGCTTGAACAATGGAACGATCACAGCGTTGCAAGGAACCAGATGGAGCATGGTAAGTTAATTCGTCATTGCTTGTTCTTGATGGATGAAGTCACGATTGCTTGGTTAGCGGTAGAACAACGAGATGATCTACATAATGAGTACCACATGAACTGGCAAAACATCATGGATAGCTTAGAAACCCTGACTCAATTGAGAATTAGCATTCAAGACTTGGGAGAGCAAGGGGGGAATGAGCGTTTCAAAAATTACGCATCGGTTATGACACGTAAGCTAAATCAATTAGCAGTTATAGCTCCGCTTAGTATCGTTTCTCCTGCTTCCACACGCTCAATACAGACGTTAAATAACTATGTGACAGGAAGTCATGTCGACTTAACAGAAGCAGAGCTTTATGGCGTCACATCGGACTTGTCATTGACCATCTTCAATACTTACGACCATGTCCTTTCAGATGTCGTAGAGTCATTATATCTACCGTTACCCAGACTCTCGCTAGCAGGATAAGCTCTCTATACAGTACCGTGCCAATTGTCACAACAGGAACGTAACTGGTATTTATGGGTAAAAACAAAAAACCGCAGACCTTAGGTTCTGCGGTTTTTCATTCATCTAACTTCTCAGCGCTTAGCTGTCATCTTCTGTGAAGTTCGTTGGTAATTGCTTTTTCATCTCGTTCCAGATTAGCGCGCTTTCCATACCATAGTGACGAATCACAACTGGCAGTTGTTCACGCTGACCACTTTCACAAGTTTCTAGCAACTGATGGTAAAACTTCAGCGCTAGCTCACGAGAAGCTGGGTTTGAGAAGTAATAGCTACCAACGCGATCATAGAGCTTCTTCAAGCCATTAAAAATCAAACCGTAAATCTGATTCCCTGAATGGAATGCTAGGCGTTGGAACAACATGTAGTCGTAAAAGTTGAACGTTTTAGCAATCAAGATTTCTTGACGCTTCGCTTCATCTTTCTCGTTGTCTTCTTTCACGTTCTGTAAGACTTTCTCAGCATAAGGTGAAGAAGCGATGAAATCGTCCCAAGAAGCAGCATTCATTAAAGCTTCACAAGATTCAATTACATTCTTGATGGTGCGCTCAGAGTTCTCTTTATTTGCTTTAAATGCATAACGCATAAAGATAGGGCTGATGTTGGTACGTGCTGCAAGCAAATCTTCTACAATGTTTGTTGCGTTATCTACGTCCAACGTCATCAACGTATCCAAAATATGCAGACCAGAGGTCTCCATAAATTGGTTTACCTTCGTTGGTTTACCGTGTTGGATTGTTAACCAACCATCACGGGCTAGTCGTTGAAGAACCTCTCGTAAAGTCGTTCGAGTAACACCAATTAGCTCAGACAGCTCGCGTTCAGCAGGTAAAATAGAGCCTGGAGGAAAACGGCCGTTCCAAATGCTCTCGATAATATATTTTTCTGCGAATCCCGCAGGGCTTTTCGCCTTTATGACCATTCTACTTTTTATCCAATATTGATTTCTGAGGGTCGATACTACTCATCATACCACTACTTAACGGTTTGAGAAAATTTACGATCAATAATTGAAACGATTCCACAATATAGAGTTAATACTCTATATGTTATGTCAATCTAGGACGGTCTGACGTGCGAGTGAAAGCGGTAAAATCTGAATTTTCGTTTAATTAAACAGCTCACAAATTGCGGAGAAATAAAGACTACTGCGTCACAATTTTATATTCAAAATATGAAAAATTACTTTGTATATCACAGTTAATATTCTTTCTTAATTTGCCTTTTCTCGTCACTGACCGTCATTTAAAATCCAAGAGGATTTTTTTGAGCCTTTCATGATATAGTAACGCCGCTTTGATCGCGTTATTACATTTAAAAAGTCATTTTAGTCGGTAGCATCACGTTTTGTTATTGACTAATAAATGCCTGAGTGTAGAGTTTGCGGTCGAAAGTGAGCGGTGCTTGAGTTCAGGGGAAGTAACTTGGCAAGACTGCAATAAACAAAGGATTGTTGTTTTACTAAGTTATTGTTTTAAAAGACTAGTTAATAAGTCTAACAAACAGATACTTAAGCACTATTGTAGTGTCTATTCATAATTTTGTTATAAAGAGAATTATCATGCCGATATCGCTCGGAAACGCTTTTATCAAGAACTTTCTTGGTAAAGCGCCTGATTGGTACAAAGTTGCCATTATAGCCTTCTTAATAATTAACCCGATTGTATTCTTCCTAATAAACCCATTTGTTGCTGGGTGGTTGCTGGTTGCTGAATTTATTTTCACGCTTGCAATGGCATTAAAATGCTACCCATTACAACCTGGTGGTTTACTTGCTATTGAAGCCATCGCTATCGGCATGACTAGCCCTGCGCAAGTTAAGCACGAGTTGGTGGCAAATATTGAAGTATTACTGCTTCTGGTATTTATGGTTGCGGGCATCTACTTCATGAAGCATTTATTGCTGTTCATTTTTACCAAAATTTTACTTGGTATTCGCTCCAAAACCCTTCTATCACTTGCGTTTTGCTTTGCCGCTGCATTTTTATCTGCGTTTTTGGATGCTTTGACGGTTATCGCCGTTGTTATCAGTGTGGCGATCGGTTTCTACTCTATCTACCACAAAGTGGCGTCAGGTAACCCGATTGGTGACCATGATCACACACAAGATGACACGATCACTGAGCTAACGCGTGATGACTTAGAAAACTACCGCGCCTTTTTACGCTCATTGTTGATGCACGCTGGTGTAGGTACTGCGTTAGGTGGCGTAACCACTATGGTGGGTGAACCTCAGAACTTAATTATTGCAGACCAAGCGGGTTGGTTATTTGGTGAATTCCTAATCCGTATGTCTCCAGTGACGCTACCCGTATTTTTCTGCGGTCTCATCACTTGTGCTCTAGTCGAAAAGCTTAAAGTGTTTGGCTACGGTGCAAAGCTTCCTAACAACGTTCGTCAAATCCTCGTTGACTTTGACAATGAAGAGCGCAAAACGCGTACCAATCAAGACGTTGCAAAACTATGGGTTCAAGGACTTATTGCTGTTTGGTTGATCGTGGCATTAGCCTTGCATTTGGCAGCGGTAGGCTTAATTGGTCTTTCAGTGATCATCTTAGCGACGGCTTTCACTGGCGTCATTGAAGAGCATTCCATGGGTAAAGCGTTTGAAGAGGCTCTGCCTTTCACTGCACTACTTGCGGTATTTTTCTCTATCGTTGCGGTAATCATCGACCAAGAGTTGTTTAAACCAGTTATCGACGCGGTGCTTGCCGTTGAAGATAAAGGCACTCAGTTAGCTCTGTTCTATGTCGCGAATGGCTTACTATCAATGGTGTCGGATAACGTATTCGTCGGTACGGTTTACATCAATGAAGTAAAAACAGCACTCATTGAAGGTCTCATTACTCGCGAGCAGTTCGACTTACTGGCAGTTGCTATCAACACTGGTACTAACCTACCATCTGTTGCTACGCCAAACGGTCAAGCGGCATTCCTATTCCTACTCACCTCGGCTCTCGCTCCATTAATTCGTCTGTCTTACGGTCGAATGGTTATCATGGCGCTGCCTTACACCATCGTTCTTGCGATTGTCGGGCTAATGGGCATTATGTTCTTCCTAGAGCCTGCAACGGCTTCTTTCTACGATGCAGGCTGGATTTTACCTCATAGTGGTGATCTGACTCCCGTAGTCTCCGGCGGTCACTAAAATTTGAGTTGATTAGGAAACTTATCCACGTTAAAAAGCTCTGAGTATTCAGAGCTTTTTCTATTTCAGACAGGAACAAAAACGTGACTATTTTAAATTCACTTAACCAGTTTTCGAAGGGACGCTTATCGTGGCTGCTGCTTCTGCTATTCGTCGTTTTCTTTGAAGCATGTGCCCTCTATTTTCAGCACGTCATGATGCTTGCACCATGTGTCATGTGTATCTACGAACGAGTCGCGATGATGGGAGTGGGTGTCGCTGCAATCGTTGGTCTTATGGCACCAAATAACCCAGTTTTCCGTTGGCTAGGTTTGATTGGCTGGGGATTAAGCTCTTACAAAGGACTGTTGCTTGCTCAGCAGCACGTTGATTATCAGTTTAACCCATCACCATTCGCGACTTGTGACTTATTCGTAACATTCCCTAGTTGGGCTCCGCTTAATCAGTGGGCTCCTTGGATGTTCGAAGCATACGGCGATTGCTCGAAGATTGTTTGGCAATTCCTCGATTTATCAATGCCACAATGGTTAGTAGTTATTTTCGCGGGCAATTTAATTGCTTTAGCATTAATTGTGATCGCACAATTCTTCCCAGCAAGACGCACTAATCCGATTCGTTAATCCTTCAGAGAAATGATAACGAAAAAAGCCGACCAGATGTTATATATAGTAACTTAAAGGGTGTATAATGTGTATTAAGGCAGAGAAATCTGCCTTTTTATTGCATAGCCAACATCGTAGGCATATAGTGGA